>NZ_JBSHAM010000028.1:16683-99031 GCF_053611505.1 Amycolatopsis sp. NPDC054798
TCGCCCACTTCGACGAGCCGCTCGGCGCCTGACCCCCGTTCGCGGTGAAGGGCTCCTTCCGGGAATCAGATTCCCTCAAGGAGCCCTTCACGGACATCCCGAAACCGCGACAAGAGGTTCTCCAGATGTCTGACGAAGCCAGGACCGACGAAACCAAGCTGGTCGACTACCTGAAGCGGGTCACCGCCAACCTGCAGGAGACGCGGGCGCGGCTGCGTGCGGTCGAGGCCGCCGAGTCCGAGCCGATCGCGATCGTGGCGATGGGCTGCCGCTATCCCGGCGGCGTCCGGTCCGCCGACGACCTGTGGGAGCTGGTCGCCGAGGGCCGCGACGCGATCGGGGAGTTCCCCTCCGACCGCGGCTGGGCGCTGGACCGGCTGTTCGACGCCGACCCGGACAGCCCCGGCACGAGCTACGTCTCCGAAGGCGGGTTCGTGCACGACGCGGGCGAGTTCGACGCGCCGTTCTTCGGCATCTCGCCCCGCGAGGCGCTGGCGATGGACCCGCAGCAGCGGATCGTGCTGGAGCTGGCGTGGGAGACCTTCGAACGGGCCGGCATCGCGCCGCACTCGCTGGCGAAACAGCAGGTCGGAGTGTTCGTCGGCAGCGGCGGGCAGGACTACTACGACGAGCTGCCGCCGTCGGTGCTCGCGGGCGAGGTCGAGGACTACCTGAGCACCGGCAACGCCGGCTCGGTCATCTCCGGCCGGATCGCCTACGCGCTCGGGCTGGAGGGCCCGGCCGTCACGATCGACTCCGCGTGCTCGTCCTCGCTGGTCGCGCTGCACTTGGCGGTGCAGTCGCTGCGGCAGCGGGACTGCTCGCTCGCGCTGGCGGGCGGCGTCATGATCATGTCGCGCCCCGGCCCGTTCCTCGCGTTCAGCCGTCAGCGCGGCTTGGCCGCAGACGGTCGCTGCAAGGCGTTCTCGGACAGCGCGGACGGCACCGGCTGGGCTGAGGGCGCGGGAACGCTGCTGCTGGAAAGGCTTTCCGACGCGCAGCGCAACGGACACCCGGTGCTCGCGGTCGTGCGCGGCTCCGCGGTGAACTCCGACGGCGCGTCCAACGGCCTCACCGCGCCGAACGGTCCCTCGCAGCAGCGGGTGATCCGGCAGGCGCTGGCCAACGCCCGGCTGTCGGCGTCCGATGTGGACGCTGTCGAGGGCCACGGCACTGGCACCACGCTCGGCGATCCCATTGAGGCGCAAGCCTTGCTGGCCACTTACGGCCAGGACCGCACCGAGCCGTTGTGGCTGGGGTCGATCAAGTCGAACATCGGCCACGCGCAGGCGGCGGCCGGGGTCAGCGGCGTGATCAAGATGGTGCAGGCGATGCGCCACGGTCTGCTGCCTCGCACACTGCACGTCACCGAACCGTCCACAGAGGTCGATTGGACCTCCGGCGCGGTGGAGCTGCTGCGCACCGAACGTCCGTGGGACGCCGGGGACCGGCCGCGTCGCGCGGGTGTCTCCTCGTTCGGCGTGAGCGGCACGAACGCGCACATAATCCTGGAGGAAGCGCCTCCGGTCGAGGCCGTTGAGCCGGTGCCGCCGAGCTGGCCTGAGGGTGTCGCGGTTCCGCTGCCGCTGGCTGGCCACGGCAGCTCGGCGCTGCGGGCGCAGGCGGCTCAGCTGGTGGGCTCCTCAGCGACCCCCCTTGACCTGGGATTCTCGCTCGCCACCTCGCGGTCGCCGCTGGCGCACCGCGCGGTGGTGCTGGCCGAGGACCCGCAGCAGGCCATCGCCGCACTCGCGGACGGCGTCGCCACTCCGGACGTCGTCATCGGCACGCAGGTGGAAGGGCTGACCGCGTTCCTGTTCTCCGGCCAGGGCGCGCAGCGGGCCGGAATGGGCGCTGCGCTGGCCGCTGCCTTCCCGGTCTTCCGCGCGGCACTGGACGAGGTCTGCGCCGAACTGGACCAGCACCTCGACCGTCCACTCAAGACAGTCTTGTTCGAGAAACCACGCCTGATCAACCAAACCGGCTACACCCAGCCCGCGCTCTTCGCGATCGAGGTAGCGCTGTTCCGGCTGCTGGAGTCGTGGGGGATCAAGCCGGACTTCCTGCTCGGCCACTCGATCGGCGAACTCGCCGCCGCGCACGTCGCCGGTGTCTTCTCGCTCGCCGACGCCGCTGCCTTGGTGGCCGCGCGGGCGAGCCTGATGCAGGCGCTGCCGTCCGGCGGTTCGATGGTGGCTCTGCAGGCGACCGAGGAAGAGGTCACGCCGCAGCTGAACGATCAGGTCAGCATCGCCGCGATCAACGGCCCGGACTCCGTGGTGCTTTCCGGCACGGAGGAAGCCGTCGCGGCTGTGGTGGCGCAGTTCGAGGGACGGAAGTCTTCGAAGCTCAAGGTGTCGCACGCGTTCCACTCGCCGCTGATGGAACCGATGCTCGCCGAGTTCGCCGCCGTGGCCCGGGGCCTGACCTACCGCCAGCCGGAAATCCCGCTGGTCTCCACGGTCGGCCCGGACGTCGACATGTCCACTCCGGACTACTGGGTGCGCCAGGTCCGCGCCGCGGTCCGGTTCCACGACGGCGTCACAACCCTTGCCAAACAAGGTGCCGGACGGTTTGTCGAGGTCGGCCCGGACGGTGTGCTGTCCGCGCTGGTCCGCCAGACCTCCGACGCCTTCGTGGTTCCGGTGCTCCGCAAGGACCGCGAAGAACCGGCCGCCGCACTCACCGCGCTGGCCGAACTTTTCGTCAGCGGCCTGACCCCGGACTGGGCCGCGGTCTTCGCCGACCGCGGTGCCCGGCGAGTCGACCTGCCGCCATACGCCTTCCAGCGCAAGCGTTACTGGCTCGACGCCCGCGCCAACCGCGACGAGGTCACCGCGGCCGGGCTGACGTCCGCCGGGCACCCGCTGCTCGGCGCAGCCGTCGCGCTCGCCGACACCGACGGCGTCGTGCTCACTGGCCGGCTGTCCGTCGAGACGCACCCGTGGCTGGCCGAACACCAGCTCGGCAATGCGGTCACCGTGCCCGGTACGGCGTTCCTGGAACTGGTCGTCCGTGCCGGGGACCAGGTCGGCTCCGGCCGGATCGAGGAACTGACGCTGGGCAGCCCGCTCGTCCTGCCCGCCCGCGGCGGCATCCAGGTGCAGGTCACCGTGGGTGCGGCGGGGGAGCGCGACCTCCGCACGGTGACTGTCCACTCGCGACCCGAAGACGAGGACGCGGACTGGACTCTGCACGCAAGCGGCAGCGTCGCTCCTCAGTCGGCTCGCGGCGGTACCGAGCTGACCGAATGGCCGCCCGCAGGTGCGGAGCCGGTTGCCATCGACGGTCTGTACGACGATTTCTCCGACACTGGCCTGACCTACGGCCCGCTTTTCCGTTCGCTGCAAGCGGTCTGGCAGCGCGACGGTGAGATCTTCGCCGAGGTTGCTTTGCCGGAAGACAGCGACGCCGAACGCTTCGGTCTGCACCCGGCCGCACTCGACGCGTGCACGCACGCGCTGCGCGTCGCCGGTGGCGGTGACGGCGGTGTCGGCCGGGTTCCGTTCTGCTGGACCGGGGTTGAGCTGCACGCCACCGGTGCGTCCGCGCTGCGGGTGCGGTTCACGCCGACCACAGAGGACGGTTTCGAGATCGCCCTCGCCGACCCGACCGGGGCTCCGGTCGCCACGGTCGCCGAGACGGTATTCCGCGCGTTCTCCGCTCCGGTCGCCGAACAGGCCGCTCCGCTCTACCGGATCGAATGGCAGCGGTCGGCGGAAGTCGAGACCACTGTGGACACTGCCGATGCCCAGATCCTGGAGTGCGTCGGCGAATCCGGCACCGCTGCGGAGACGCACGAACTGACCCACCGCGTACTGGCTGGGCTTCAGTCATGGCTGGCCGAGGACCACCCCGCGCAAGCCCGGCTCGTCGTGGTCACGCGCGGCGCGGTCCCGGCCGCCGGGGACGTCACCGACCTCGCCGCTTCGGCGGTCTGGGGCCTGGTCCGCTCCGCACAGGAGGAGAACCCGGACGCCTTCGTCCTGCTCGACCTCGACGCCGAGACCACCCCGGAAACAGTGTTGCCGCAGGTCCTGGCCTCGGGCGAGGCGCAGGCGGCGGTCCGGCTCGGCGCGGTCCTCGTGCCCCGGCTGGTCCGCACGACGCCGGAGCTGGAGCGGCCGTACTTCTGCCCGCACGGCACGGTGCTGGTCACCGGCGCGTCCGGCGCGCTGGGCGGAAAACTCGCCCGCCACCTGGTCGCCGAGCACGGCGTCCGCCGGTTGCTGCTGCTGAGCCGCCGGATCACCCCGGCTCTCGACCAGCTGGCCGCCGAACTGCGCGAAAGCGAGGTCGACGTCCGGCTGGAGCGCTGCGACGTCGCCGACCGTGAGGCACTGGCCGGCGTCCTGGCTTCGCTGCCCGCGGAAAATCCGCTCACCGCGGTCGTGCACGCCGCCGGCGTTCTCGACGACGGCGTGGTCACCGCGCTCACCCCGGAGCGGGTCGACGCCGTGCTCGCCCCGAAGGTCGACGGCGCGCTGAACCTGCACGAACTCACCCGCGAAATCGCGTTGTCCGCGTTCGTGCTGTTCTCGTCGGTCTCCGGCGTACTCGGCGCGCCCGGCCAGGGCAGCTACGCCGCCGCCAACGCGTACCTGGACGCCCTCGCGTCGCACCGCGTCGCGCACGGTTTGCCGGGTCTGTCGCTGGACTGGGGCCTGTGGGGCGAGGTCGGCGGCATGGGCGGCACGCTCACCGAGGAGGAAGTGCAGCGGCTCGCGGCAAGCGGCATCGTGCCACTGTCCACCGCGGAGGGTCTGGCGATGTTCGACCGCGCCATCGCCGTCCGCAAGCCGACCGCCGTCCCGGCCAAGTTCGACCTGCCGGTGCTGCGCAAACTCGACCGGCTCCCGCGCACGCTGGAGCAGCTTGTCGGCCGCACGACGCGTCGGGTCGCCGCCGCTGCCGAGTCCTCAGTGGACTCGTTCGGTGCACGGCTGCTCGGTCTTCCGGAAGAAGATCGCCGCGACGCGGTGCTGGAACTGGTGCGGAGCCACGCCGCCACCGTGCTCGGTTACCGTGCGGCGCACGAGATCGAGCCGTCGGCGCAGTTCCAGTCGTTCGGCTTCGACTCGCTGACCGCGATCGAGCTTCGCAACGGCCTCACCGCGGCCACCGGCCAGCGGCTGCCCGCCACGCTGATCTTCGACCACCCGACGCCGACCGCGCTTGCCTCGCACCTGCTGGACGAGCTGGCTGGCACGGCGGTCGAGGTCAAGACGGTGTCCATTAAGGACAACTCGGAGGAACCGATCGCGGTCGTCGGCATGGCCTGCCGGCTGCCCGGTGGCGTCACCTCGCCGGAACAGCTGTGGGAACTGGTCGCCGAGGGCCGCGACGCGATCGGGGACTTCCCGGCCGACCGCGGCTGGGACATCGACGGCCTGCTCGACCCGACCGGCCGCCGCCCGGGCACCACGTACGTCGCACGCGGCGGATTCGTCTACGACGCGGGCGATTTCGACCCGACGTTCTTCGGCGTCTCGCCGAAGGAAGCGCCGATGATCGACCCGCAGCAGCGGTTGCTGCTCGAAGCGTCCTGGGAGGCTCTGGAGCGGTCCGGGATCGACCCGGTCTCGCTCAAGGGCAGCCCGACCGGCGTGTACGCGGGCGTCCAGTACCACGACTACGTGGGCGCGAACAGTGCCGGATCGATCGTCACCGGCCGGGTTTCCTACACCCTCGGCCTTGAAGGACCGGCCGTCTCCGTCGACACCGCGTGCTCGTCTTCGCTGGTCGCGATGCACATGGCGGCGCAGGCGCTGCGCGGCGGCGACTGCTCGCTCGCGTTGGCGGGCGGTGTCACGGTGATGGCCACGCCGGAGACCTTTGTGGAATTCAGTCGTCAGCAAGGTCTCGCGGCTGACGGCCGGTGCAAGGTGTTCTCCGACGACGCCGACGGTACGACCTGGTCGGAAGGCGTCGGCGTGCTGGTGCTGGAGCGCCTTTCCGACGCCCGCGCCAACGGTCACCCGGTGCTCGCGATCCTCAAGGGCAGTGCGGTGAACCAGGACGGCACCTCGAACGGCCTGACCGCGCCGAACGGTCCGGCGCAGCAGCGGGTGATCCGCGCCGCGCTAGCCGACGCTGGACTGGAGCCGTCCGATGTGGACGCTGTCGAAGCGCACGGAACCGGCACGAAGCTCGGCGACCCGATCGAAGTCCAGGCGCTGCTGGCGACTTACGGCACGCAGACGTCAGCGGACCGTCCGTTGTGGATCGGTTCGGTGAAGTCGAACATCGGGCACACCCAGGCCGCTGCGGGCGCAGCTGGCGTGATCAAGATGATCGAAGCGATGCGGCACGGTGAACTCCCCGCGACGCTGCACGTGGGCAAGCCGTCCAGCGAGATCGACTGGTCCACGGGCGCGGTGCGGGTGCTCGCCGAGCCGGTGAAGTGGCTGCCGAACGGCCACACCCGCCGCGTCGGCGTCTCGTCCTTCGGTGTGAGCGGCACGAACGCGCACGTCATCCTGGAGGAAGGCGACCGTCGTGAGGTCACCGCCTCGACCGGTCCGGAGTATGACGGCCCGGTCGCCTGGCCGGTCTCGGGACGCGGCGCGGCTGCGTTGCGGGCCAAGGCGGAGCAACTGATGTCCTATGTGGACGAAGAGCCGGAAGGCAGCCTCGCCGACATCGGTCTCTCCCTGGCGACCACGCGCAGTGCGTTCGACCGCCGGGCAGTCCTGATCGGCAGCCGTTCACCGCAGTTCGTGCGCGGGCTGGCGGCCTTGGTGGACGAGGAGGACGCGCGCGGCGTCGTGCGCGGCATTGCCACCGGCAGCGGTCGTACTGCGTTCCTGTTCGCGGGCCAGGGTTCGCAGCGGGCTCAGATGGGCACGCAGCTGGCGGCGCGGTACCCGGCCTTCGCGGAGGCTTACAACGAGGTGTGCGCCGAACTCGACAAGCACCTCGATCGTCCGCTGCGTGAAGTAATCGAAAGCGGCGACGGCCTGGACGAGACCCGCTGGACGCAACCGGCGCTGTTCGCGCTGGAAGTCGCGCTGTTCCGTACGGTCCGGGCCTGGGGCGTGAAGCCGGATCTGCTGGCGGGGCACTCCATCGGTGAACTCGCCGCCGCGCACTGCGCTGGCGTGTTCTCGCTGGCCGACGCCGCGAAACTCGTGGTCGCTCGCGGCAAGTTGATGCAGGCATTGCCGACCGGCGGCGCGATGGTGGCGGTCGACGGGACGCCCGAGGCGGTGCGCGGAGCCGCTGGGGACACTGTGGACATTGCCGCGGTGAACGGCCCGACCGCAGTCGTGATTTCCGGTGCCGCGGAAGCGGTCGCTGATGTGGCGGCGAAGTTCGAGCGCACCAAGCCACTTCGCGTCTCGCACGCGTTCCACTCACGACTGATGGACCCGATGCTCGCCGAATTCCGCACTGTCGCGGAAGGACTGTCCTATGCGGAGCCGAGGATCCCGATCATCTCCACGGTCACCGGCGAACCCGCTGACGACCTGACTTCGCCGGAGTACTGGGTCAACCAGGTCCGCGCAGGCGTGCAGTTCCGCGACGCGGTCACTCGCGCCGCTGCGGACGGCGTGACCCGGTTCCTGGAACTGGGTCCGGACACCACGCTCACCGCGATGGCCGACGCCTGCCTGGACGAGCGTCCGGACGGTCTCGTGCTCGCCTCGTTGCTGCACAAGGGGCAGGACGAAGCGGTCGCTGCGCTGACCGGTGTCGCTCAGCTGCACGTCAGCGGCGTCGATGTCGACTGGGCGGCGATCTACGCACCGACCGGTGCGCACTCGGTACCGGTGCCGACGTATCCGTTCCAGCGCCAGCGTTACTGGCTGGAGAGCACGGCCACCGCGCCGGGCCAGGAGGATCACCCGTTGCTCGGCACCGCGACAGAGTTGGCCGGTGCGGATGGTCTCCTGTTCGCCGGACGGCTGTCCGTCGGAACCCACCCGTGGCTGGCTGACCACGTCGTCGGCGGCTCGATCCTGTTCCCCGGCACTGGTTTCGTCGAGATGGCGATCCGCGCTGGTGACGAGGCCGGGTGCCCGCGTCTGGAAGAGCTGACGCTGGAGTACCCGCTGGTGGTGCCGGAACGGACCGGCGTGCGCGTCCAGTTCGCGCTCGACGCCGCGGAAAACGGCAGCCGTACCTTCACCGTCCACTCTCGACCGGAAGGCGCGGCGGACGGTGTCCCGTGGACCCGGCACGCCACTGGACGTCTGGCCAAGGCAAGCAAGTCGGAGAAGTTCGACCTCTCCGCCTGGCCGCCCGCCGCCGAGCAGGTCCAGCTCGAAGGCACCTACGAGGAACTTGCCGCCGACGGTCTCGCGTACGGTCCGGCGTTCCGCGGTCTCGTCGCTGCGTGGAAGGGCGACAGGGAAGCGTTCGCGGAGATCCAGCTTCCCGCTTCAGTGTCCGATGTGGACCGATACGGTATCCACCCGGCTGTTCTGGACGCCGCTTTGCACACCATTGGCGTCTCCGGAGCGGTCGGCGACGAACCGGCGCTTCCGTTCGCGTGGGAAGGCGTCCGGCTGCACGCAGTCGGCGCGACGACCCTGCGGGTGCACGTGAAGCAGATCGGCTCCGGTGCAGCAACACTGAAGATCGCCGACGGTACCGGCGCGCCGGTCGCTTCGGTGGATTCGCTGCTGCTGCGCCCGATGTCCGCGCAGCCGCAGGCCGCCGAAACCGGTGGCATGGAGTCGCTGTTCCGCCTCGCGTGGGAGCAGACCGACCTCGACGCGGTCGCCGAGGTCACCGACTGGACCGTGGTCGGCGACGACTCGTTCGGCCTCACCGAAGCCCTTGGCGCCACCGTTGCGACCAGCATCGGCGACGCCTCCGGCCTGGTGGTGCTGCCCTCGGCAGGCGATGACGTCCACACGGAACTGCACCGGGTTCTCGGCGAACTGCAGACGTTCCTCGCCCGTCCGGAAGGCTCCCTGCTGGTGGTCACCCGAGGCGCGGTCGCGGCCGGCGCGGAGGAAAGCCCCGACCCGGTCGGAGCCGCGGTGGCCGGACTGGTCCGTTCGGCGCAAGCCGAGCATCCGGACCGGATCACCCTGGTCGACCTCGGCACCGGAACCCCTAGCGGCCGCACCCTTGCCGCGGTGTCCGCGTCGGACGAACCACAGGTCGCTCTGCGCGCCGGAGCGGTGCTGGTGCCACGCCTGCAACGGGCCGCTGACGCGGCAGCCGCCCCGGTCTGGGATCCCAACGGCACGGTGCTGATCACCGGCGCGACCGGAGCGCTCGGCGGTTCCGTCGCCCGGCACCTGGTGACCGAACACGGCGTGGAGAACCTGCTGCTGGTCAGCCGTCGCGGTGCGGACGCACCGGGCGCGACCGAGCTGCGGGACGAACTGACCGGACTCGGCGCCGAAGTCACGCTCGCCGCCTGCGACGTGGCCGACCGCGCCGCGGTTTCCGCGCTGCTGGAAGGAATCGACCTGCGCGGAGTCGTGCACGCGGCCGGTGTCCTGGACGACGGGGTACTGACTTCTCTTACCCCGGACCGTCTCGACAACGTCCTGCGTCCGAAGGTCGACGCCGCGGCAACGCTCGACGAGTTGACCCGCGACCGCAACCTGACCGCGTTCGTCCTGTTCTCCTCGGCCGCCGGAGTCCTCGGCGCACCGGGGCAGGGCAGCTACGCCGCCGCGAACGCCTACCTCGACGCACTGGCGGTCCGTCGCCGGCGCGAAGGTCTCGCGGGCTCCTCGCTCGCCTGGGGCCTCTGGGGCGGCGGCATGGGCGCGGCGCTGGAGGACGCGGATGCCCACCGCATCGGCGAAACCGGCATCACCGCGCTGTCCACAGAGGACGGTCTGCGGCTGCTGGACGCGGCAGCGGGTTCTCCCGAACCGCTGCTCGTGCCGATCGCGCTGGACACTCGCGTACTGGCGTCGTCCGGCGACGACGACCTCCCGGCCGTCCTGCGCGAACTCGCCGGCACTCGCGGCCGTCGCGCGGCTCAGGACGCGGTGGAGGACACCGAATCGCTGGCGCAGAAACTCGGCGCGCTCCCGCCGGGCAAGCGGGTGCCGACCGTGCTCACCCTGGTGCGCACGCACGCGGCGACGCTGCTCGGGCACGCCGGTCCGGAGGCGGTGGAAGCGGACCGCTCGTTCAACGAGGTCGGCTTCGATTCCTTGTCCGCCACCGGGTTCCGCAACAAGCTCAGCCTCGTCACCGGCCTGAAGCTCCCGGTCAGCCTGATCTTCGACTACCCGACGCCGCGGATCCTCGCCGAGCACCTGGTCTCCGAGCTGGCCCCGGCCGACGCCGCGCCGGAACCGTTGTCGGACCAGGGAATCCGGGACGCGCTGGCCGCGATCCCGCTGGAGCGGCTGCGTTCGGCGGGCCTGCTGGACGGCCTGCTCGAACTGGCCGGACTCCAGATCCCGGAGCAGGCCGCCGCCGAGGACGAGCCGGAACTGTCCGCGGTGGACGAGGACACGATCGACGAGCTGGACACCGACGCGTTGATCAGCATGGCAATCGGGGGTGGGGACGACGATTAGCCCACCCCTATCGGGCCCGCGCGGTATTGCCGCTCTCGCGGCCGCTGTGGCCCACTTGATCCCGACAGTTTCCCCGCTTGACCGAACCGAGGAGAGGTAACCCGATGGTCACCGGCTACGCAATCGAAGCACGGGGGCTGCGCAAGTCCTACGGCGATGTCGACGTCCTGGAAAGCGTCGACCTCAGCGTCGAGCGGGGCACGATGTTCGCACTGCTGGGCCCCAACGGCGCCGGCAAGACCACGACGGTGCGGATCCTCAGCACCCTCCTGGAGGCCGACGGCGGCACTGTGACAGTGAACGGGCACGACGTCGCCAAGCGCACCCGCAAGGTCCGCGAGCAGATCGGCCTCACCGGACAGAACACCGCGGTCGACGACCTGCTCACCGGCCGCGAAAACCTGGAAATGATGGGACGGCTGTTCCACCTGCCGACCCCGAAGGCGAAGCAGCGGGCCACCGAACTGCTCGCGCAGTTCGACCTCGTGGAAGCGGGGGAGCGTCCGGTCAAGACGTACTCCGGCGGCATGCGCCGCAGGCTGGATCTCGCGATCAGCCTGATCACCTCGCCGCCGGTGCTGTTCCTCGACGAGCCCACCACGGGCCTCGACCCGCGCAGCCGCGCGGCGATGTGGGACGCGATCCGCAAACTGCTCGACGGCGGCACCACGGTCCTGCTCACCACGCAGTACCTCGACGAGGCCGACCAGCTCGCCGACCGGATCGCGGTCATCGACAAGGGCCGCGTCGTCGCCGAGGGCACCGCCACCGAACTGAAGCGCCGGGTCGGCACCGAACGGCTCAAGCTGACCTTCGCCTCGGTCGCCGAAGCGGGCCGCGCGCAGCAGGTCACCGGCGGCGTGCTGCTGGACGAGACGGTCAGCGTCCCGATCGACCACCCCGGCCAGGTGCGCGCGACGCTCAACCGGGTCGCCGACGCCGGGCTCGAGCCCGGCGGGATCGAGCTGTCCGAACCGACCCTCGACGACGTGTTCCACACCCTCACCTCAACCGCGGGAGCGAAGTGATGACCCAGACCTTGTCCAGGGAAACCGAGGGGGCGCAGATCCCCGCGGCGCCCGAAAGCTCCGGGCTGGCCTCGGTGCTGTCCGACTTCCGCGTGCTGATCGGGCGCAACGTCAAGCACATCACGCGGAACCCGGAGATGCTGCTGCAGGCGGTGTCGCTGCCGATCGTGCTGCTGCTGCTGTTCCGCTTCATGTTCGGGCCCGCGATCAACGTGCCCGGCATGGCCTACGTCGACTACCTCGTGCCGGGCCTGCTCGCGATCAGCATCGGCTTCAACTCGACGACCACCGTGGTCGGCGTCGCCGCGGACCTCACCCAGGGCCTCGTGGAACGCTTCCGCTCGATGCCGATGTTCGGCCCGGCCGTGCTGGTCGGCCACGTGGCCGCCGGGATGCTGCGCAGCCTCGTGTCGTTCGTGATCATGGTGGCGATCGGCTTCGCGGTCGGCTTCCGCCCCGGCGGCAGCGCACTCGGCTGGCTCGCCGCGATCGGGCTGCTGGTGCTGTTCGCGGCCGGCGTTTTCTGGCTGGCGGTGCTGCTCGGCTCGATCTCCAAGACGGTCGAAGGCGCCGGCGGGCTCGGCATGATCCTCGTGTTCGTGCCGTACGCCTCCAGCGCGCTCGTGCCGACCCAGGCGATGCCCGGCGTGCTGCGGGCGATCGTGGACAACCAGCCGTTCACCGTCCTGATGGACGCCGTGCGGGCGCTGATGAACGGCACCCCCGCCGGCGCCACCCCGTGGCTCGCGCTCGTCTGGTGGGGCGCGATCACCGCGCTGGCCTCGTTCCTCGCGGTGCGCAAGTTCAACCGGCGCACCAAGGGCTGAGCTTCTTTCTTCAGGTAAAGGGCGACCCGCTTCGAGCGGGTCGCCCTTTCGCCGTGCCTAGGGGCCCCCGACTCCGCTAGGTCGGCTTTAGGTCGCTCCGGCACTCTCTGTGGAGTAGAGAGGACCACTGCGTGAAGTGAGGTGGCGGCAATGCCGACCCGGGTGATGGAAACGCCGGTCGATCCCGTGACCGCGTGGCTGGCTCCGCTCGCGGACGACCCAGCGGGCGCGGTCGCGTTCCTCTCCGAAGTGACCGACCGCGTGTCCCCGCGCCACGGCGCCGGCCGCGTGCTGGTCCCCGGCGGCGGCCCGGTCGCGGACGCGCTGGCCGGAGAGGGCTACGAGGTCCACCTGGAACCCGGCCCGCGCTTCGACGCCGGATACCTCGGCGCGGACGTGCTCTCCCGCCTGCCCGACCAGCGAGACCAGCTGCGCGCGATCGGCCGCTACAGCCGACTCCTGCGCCCCGGCGGCGCTCTCGTGGTCCAGGGACGGCATCCGGACCCGGCCTGCTGGGTCGCCGACGCCCGCGTACAGGCGGTGGACGACGTGCGGCAGATCGTGCACCTGACCGACGCCGCGCTGCCGTTGCGGTACGTGTGGCCCGCGGAGCTGGACCTGATGGCCGAACTGGCCGGTCTCGCTCTCGACAGCCGGTGGGGCGGTTGGTACGGAGAACCCGTTACCTGCGGGGGATTCGTCGTTTCGGTTTATCGCAGCTGAGGGGTCGGGAGGGCCTCCCCGAGGGTGGTGCACCCCTGGGGAGGCCCTCCCGTGAAATGCTTGGCAGGCAAGAAAAACGGCCCGGCCCCCGCTTGTGGCGGAAGACCGGGCCGGAAGGGCGCGGAACAGGATCAGACCGCGTCCGACATCTCCCCGACCAGGATGCTGTGATGCAGCTTCCGCAGCGAACTCCCCGGCTCGATGCCCAGCTGCTGCACCAGATTCTGGCGCGCCGACGCGAACGTCTCCAGCGCCTCGGCCCGCCGGTTCGACCGCGCGAGCGCGGTCATCAGGTATTCGGTGAAGGTCTCGCGGAGAGTGTGCTCCTTCGCGAGCGCGGACAGCTGGCCCACGACCTCGCGGTGGCGTCCGATGAGCAGTTCGGTTTCCATCAGCAGTTCGAGGCAGCCGAGCCGGCTCTCCTCGAGCAGGGTGGCGTACGCCTGCACGTCAGGGGAGTCGGTGAAACCGCCGAAAGCCGCGCCGCGCCACAAGTTCGTGGCCTCGCGCAGCACCTTCGCGGCCTGGCCGTAGCCGCGGTCCCAGTGCAGCGTGCGGCCCTGCTCGTAAAGCCGGGTGAAGCGGTCGGCGTCGAGTTCGTCGATGCCGACGTGCAGCGAATACCCGCGCGGACTGGTGACTACTGGGCTCTCTTCCGCATCTTTGCTGGTGCCGCGCAACAGTTTCCGCAGTTGCGACACGTAGACGTACAGCGCCGCGCTCGCCCGCGCCGGCGGGTGCTCGCCCCAGATCTCGCCGATCAGGTGCTCGGCGGTCACCACCTGGTTGTTCTTCGCCAGCAGCACGGCCAGCAGGGTCTCGATCTTGCGGGCTCGCGGGGCGCAGACGCCGGGCCGGCCGCTCACTCTGATCTGTCCGAGAATTTCGTAGTTCAGCATGACTGCCTCCGGTGTCTCTCGCGCCGGACCCGTCCGGCGGCGCCCCCAGCGCCGCTGCCTGCCGGTCCGAGCCGGGTCCACCACCGAACCATAGCAAACCGGGAGGTCGGTTTTCAAGACAAAACCGGGAGGTTGGTCTGTTTTGATCTTGAATGTGCGACCGCGGCCAGGTAATCGGGCGGGATCTCTGGTAAACCGGGCGGTCGGTATGTCATGCTGGAGCGGTCGGAACGCACGCCGTGCCGTTGCCGGCGCGAGACGATGGGGAAGACGGTGACTAAACAGGCCCGTGCGGAGCTGACCAGGCTCCTGCTGCTGGACGCGGCGGCGGCACTGCTGCACCGCGACGGCTACGCGGCCACGAGCATGGTGGACATCGCGCGCGAGGCGGGCGTGACCAAGGGCGGCCTGTACTTCCACTTTTCGTCCAAGGACGAGATCTGCGACGAGGTGCAATCGGCGGCCGTCGCGGTCCTGCATCAGCACGTCGCGCGAGCGCGCGGACGCCGCCCGCACCTGCGCAGGCTGGCCGATCTGAGCCGGGCGCTGATGGGCTGGCTGGCCGAGGACGCGAAGGTGGGCGCGAGTTTCCGGCTGGCCCGCGAAATGGGCTCCAACGACCCGCGGTTCGTGGCTTTCGTCCGGGCCTGGCTGGGCCAGGTGCGCGCGCACATCGCCGCGGCGCACGGAGCGGGGGAGCTGAGCCCGCACGTCCGGCCGGACATGGCGGCGCTGCTGGTCGTGGTGACCTGCGTGGGCCTGGAATCGGCCGCGGCGAGCGGGACGATCCCGGCCGGTACGGATTTGGCGAGCACGCTTTCCGAGCTGTGGCGGGTGATCGAGGCGGCGCAGCCGGCGGATTCGTCTGCTGCGGAGGCGACTGGCTCCTGAGCGGCTTGCCTGTCGCGAGACCGGAAGGGGTTCTCGCGCTGTGTTGGTGTTGGCGGGGTCGCGAGCCGATCGGTTCGCCCGCCGACGCGGCTGGTGCCTGAGCGGTTTGCCTGCCGCAAGACCTGGCGGTTTCCCAGAGTTCTCGCACCCAGACCGTGCTGCCCTGGCTGACCGCCGGGCTGCCCGGGCTGGCTCGCCGCCGGAGCCGACGACGCGGGCGACGACGGCGCGGAGCTGGGTGCCGCCGAGGACAGCCGCTCCGGCACGGACGACGATCCGCTAGACGCGGTGGGCTCGCCGGACGTTCTCGGTCCGGCGTTCTGGTTGTCGGTGTCGCCTTCGGCGGAGTCGCGAGCCGATCGTTTCGCCTGCCGAGGCGACCGGTGCCTGAGCGGTCTGCCCGTCGCAACGCCTGACGGGATTCCCGGCTTCACCGCCGCATTCAGCGGGACCCACGAACCGACCGTCCGGTTTTCAGCCCGCGAGCCCGGCCTCACTAGGCGTCAGGCGGAAAAGTCCCGGCCGGATCGAACTTGTGCAGCCGCCGGGGCGGGACCACCGCGTTCAGAATGGTCTGCCACATGAACGTGACCCGCTCGTGCAGGTCGGTCCGCCCGGTCAGCACCTGCGAGCTGAGCTGGCTCCCGGTGAACGACGCGACCACATACTGCGCGAGATCGTGCGCGTTGACGTCTTTGCGCACGTCGCCCGCCGCTTTCGCGGCGAGCAGGCAGCCGTGGATGGTGTCGGTCCACTGTTTGTACGCGCCCGCGGCGGGCGTGACGAACGAGCCCTGCTCGATGACCAGCCGGATGCTGGCGCGCACGCGCACGTCTTTGCGCAGGCTGTGCCCCATGTTCTGGGTGAGGTCGATGACCGTCTGCAGCCCCGGGCTCTCGATGTCGGCCAGCGGGTCCCACACGGTGAACTGCTCGTTGATCAGAGCGTCCGCCAGTTCTTCCTTGGACTTGAAGTGGAAGTACAGCGCGCCCTTGGTGACTCCGGCCTCGGCGAGGATGTCCGACAGGCTCGCACCGAGAAAGCCGACCGCGTCGAACCTGGACGCGGCCGCGTCGAGGATGGCATTGCGGGTCTGCTCCGCGCGTTCCTGGCGAGCCACTGTGACTCCTTTCGGGGGATTGCGGGCCCATCTCGGGCCATGCTGACTCTTCAGTCTACCCCCGCGCCAGCCCCGGAGCCAGAGAAAAAAACCGGTAGGTAGGTATGGTTTTGTCCGCTCGTTTCCGCTAGAAATGTTGTGGGGGTACTGGGGAAGTTCTTTTTTTCTGGGAGGACCGACATGGTCGGTACATTGTTAGAGGAGTCTGTCAGAAGAACCTTCATGATCGACGGCGAGAGTTCGCCGGGCGGAAGCCCGATCGACTTCCAGCAGACGATCCCGCGCAATCTCGTGCATCGCGCGGCCGTCTCGGAAGTGTTCGTCACTGATCTGAACATCGTGGGCGAGGACCGGTTCGAGGTCGGCGCGCAGTGGCCGCGCCGGCACGGGTTCTTCGGCCCGCGCACTCCGGGATCGCACGATCCCATGCTGTACCTGGAAACGTTCCGCCAGGCGATCATGCTGGTCGCGCACCGCGCGTACGGCGTCTCGCTCGGCACCGCGTTCGTCTCCGGCCGCAAGACCAGCTCTATCACCCCCGAAGGGCTGGTCACCGAGGGCAGGCCGATCGACGTGGTGCTCCGGGCGAGCGTGCAGGACGTGCTCCGCCGGGGCGGTGCCATCGGCGGCATGCGGTTCGAGTTCGGCTGCTTCCGCGGCAGCGAATTGATCGGCACCGCAACGGAAACCATTCGCTGTGTGTCCCCGGCGGTTTACCGCCGGTTGCGCGGCGACCACTTCGCGGCGACGCCGTTCCAGGCCATCGCGCTGCCCACCGTGGACCCGGGCCTCGTCGGCCGGGAACGCAAGGAAGACGTGCTGATCGCGGAGACCGCGAAGCCCGGTTCCTGGTCCCTGCAGTTCGATCCGGACCACCCGGTCCTGTTCGACCACTCGGTGGACCACGTCCCGGGCATGGTGCTGCTGGAAGGCGCGCGGCAGGCGGCGCTGCTGACGCTCGGCGACCCGTACGCGCTGCCGTTGCGTTCGGACTTCGAGTTCTCCGTCTACATCGAGTTCGACTCCGAATGCCTGCTGACGGCCGAAGAGATCGGCACCGACGAGGACGGGTCCAGCCTGGTGCGCGTGGTCGCGGAGCAGAAGGGCCGTCCCGTGGCGTCCGGCACCCTGGCGATGCGCAGGTCATGACTGCCGGCCTGGGGGCGGACAGTACGACCGGGGAAATCCTCGTCACCGGAGCGACCGGGTTCATCGGCTCGGCGGTGCTGCGGGCGTTGCTCGCCCGCGGCGCCGCGGTGCGGGTGCTGGCGCGCGGTGCGGTGCCGGAGTGGATCACGCGATCCGGCGCGCGGATCCACCGAGGCGACCTCACCGACGCCGCCGGGCTGGCCGGGGCGTGCACGGGCGTCACGACGCTTGTGCACGCCGCGTCCCGGATCGGCGGCACCGAAGAAGAATGCGCTGAGGTCAACGATCGCGGCACGGCCCGGCTCCTCGCGGAGGCGCACCGCGCGGGCACGCGCCGCATCGTCTGCCTCAGCACCTGCGCGGTCTACCGCGACGGCGAGCATCGGGGCGCGCTCGAGGACACGCTCGACCTCGGGCCCGCCTCGGTCACCAGCCGCACCAGGCTGGCCGGGGAACAGCAGGTGCGCGCCGCGGGCGGGATCGTTCTGCGGCCGCATCTGGTGTACGGCGACGGTGACCGGCACGTGGTCCCCGCGCTGGTGAAGTGGCTGCGGGCGGTGCCGGCGTGGGCAGACGGCGGCGCCTCGCGGACATCAGTGGTGTCGTCGTGGGATCTCGCTGCTGTGCTCAGCGCCTTTGCGCTGGACCCGGCACTGGGCCTGCCCGGCGAGGTGTTCCACGTGGCCGACCCGGAGCCGGTGCGGATGCGCGAGCTGCTCGAAGCCGTCTGCACCTTGCTTGACCTGCCGGTTCCCGATCGCGACCGGCCGCTCGCCGAGCACCGGGCGCGTGCGCCGTGGCTCAGCGGGCACCAGTGGTCGCTGCTCACCCGGGACCATTGGTACGCCAGCGGAAAGGTCTGGGATGTCACCGGCGTGTCCCCCGGACCAGGGCTCGGCGTCCGAATGGCGCAGGCCCGGAACTGGTACCGGGAAACGCTCGCAATTCCCGGGAGCGGGTGAAGATCGAATTCGCGGAAAGTGACCGATCGAATTCATTCGGCAATTGTGCGCGGCCGTCCGGGACAATTCATCCCGGACGGCCGCCGCTGTTTCCGCGGAGTTCATTTCGGTGGCGGCGGGTGCGGGATCGGCGCGAAGATGATCGTCATGTCCCGACGCGAGCTAGTCGTGCTGGGTTCGGCGAGCCAGACGCCGACCCGGCACCGCAACCACAACGGCTACCTGCTGCGCTTCGACACCGACGGTGTCCTCTTCGATCCGGGCGAGGGCACCCAGCGGCAGATGATGTACGCCGGCGCGACGGCGAGCGAACTCACCCACCTGTGCGTGACCCACTTCCACGGCGACCACAGCCTCGGCCTCGCCGGCATCGTCCAGCGGCTGTCGCTGGACGGCGTCGCGCATCCGGTGCGCTGCCACTACCCGGCGTCCGGCCAGGAGTACTTCGACCGGCTGCGGCACTCGACGTCGTTCCACGAACGTGCCGAGCTGGTCCCGCTGCCGGTCTCCGCGCCGGGTCCGCTGGGCGGCGCGCTGTCGGCGTACCCGCTGGAACACCGCATCGACTGCTTCGGCTACCGCTACGCCGAACCGGACGGAGTCCGGATGCTGCCGGACGCGCTCGCCGCCGCGGGCGTCCAAGGCCCGGCGATACGAAAGCTCCAGGCCGACGGCGTGCTCGAGACCGCCGACGGCGTGGTCCGGCTGGAGGACGTGAGCGTGCCGCGCCGGGGTCAGGTGGTCGCGTTCGTGATGGACACGCGCCTGTGCGCGGGCGCGTTCGCCTGCGCGCGCGAGGCGGACCTGCTGATCGCCGAATCGACCTTCCGCGCCGACGATGCCGAGCTGGCGTACCGCTACGGTCACCTGACCAGCACCGACGCCGGCCGGCTCGCCGCCGAGTCGGGGGCCCGGGAACTGCTGCTGACGCACTTTTCGCAGCGCTACCCGTACGAGGAGGCGGACCGGTTCCGCGACGAAGCCGCGAAAGTGTTCGACGGGGAGATCCACGTGGCGCGGGATCTGGACGTGGTGCCATTGCCACCGCGCCGGTAGCGGTGCGACATCATCGGGGGATGGCTCAACCGGTCCCCGCTGACCTCCTGGAAGTCGCCGAAACACTCCTCCCGGACGCTCCTGTTGGCTCTGCTCGCCTTGCCGCGCAAGGGAATATGCACCACGTGGTGCTGCTGCCCGGCGTCGCCGCGGTGCGGATCAGCAAACGCCCCGACGCCGCCGCCGAACTGCCGCGCCGGGTCGAAATCCTTCGCGCCGTCGCAGCCGCCGGTCTGCCCTTCGCCGTACCGGAGCCGCTGACTCCGGTGACCATGTTCGGCGACCGCGCGGCCGTCGCGGTTTCGTGGATCGACGGCGAGGGGTTGCCGGAAGGCGTCGGAGACCCGGCGGCGTTCGGCCCGCTCCTGACAGCACTGCGCGAGGTTGAGATCTCACCGGCCCTGGAAGCGGTTCTCCACCGGCCGCGCAGATATGCCAACGGCCTGGGCTGGGCGGAGATCTTGGCCGACGTCGTCCCGCGCCTGCCGGAGAAGTGGCAGGAGGGAGTCCAGCGACGGTTCGACACCCTGCTCGCTCTCGAAGAGGCCCCGGCCAGACTCGTCCACGGCGACCTCGGCGGCGGCAACGTCCACTTCGGCGCGGACGGCAAGCTGACCGGTGTCCTCGACTGGGACCTGGCCACCCTCGCGGACCCGGCGATCGACGCCGCACTCGTCGCCACCTGGCACGGCTGGGACGTCCTTCGCGCAGCCGCCGACGATGAGACCTTCCGCCGCGCCCGGGCCTGGAACGACCCGATCGGCGTCGAGCACCTCCACGCGGTCTTCGCAGGCAAACCCCTGTCGAGCGTCGACGGCTTCGTCCGTGCCGTGGTCGCCTGGCTGGAGGCACGCGGCTAGCGCTCGAAAATTTTTCCGAGAAAGTTCGGGACGCGGTGTCGGATCGGGTCGGCGGTCTTCGTAGCAGGGGTGAGGCCGCCCGCGAGGGGCGGCGACGAGGAGAAGGAACCGCGACCATGAAGCTGACGACCGTGACGCAGTTGACCATTGACGGGGTCGTGCAGGGCAACGGCGGAGCGTCGGACGAGGACCGCCGCAACGGGTTCGAACGCGGCGGATGGGCTTTGGGGAAGGGCGACCAAGACACCGTGGCGTTCATCAACGAGACCTACCAGCGCGCCGACGCTTTCCTGTTCGGCCGGCGGACGTACGACCTGTTCGCCAGCTCGTGGGGAGCCATGACGGCCGAGGACGCCCCCGGCTGGGAGCGCACCCTGCGGGCGCTGAACGAGCGGCCGAAGTACGTGGCCTCGGCGACGCTCGCCGATCCGGCGTGGGCGGGCACCGCGGTTCTGTCCGGCGATCTGGCGGCCGCCGTCGCGGACCTCAAGGCCGCACCGGGCGGCGAACTGCAGGTGCACGGCAGCGGCACCCTGGTCCGGTGGCTGCTGGAACAGGGCCTGGTAGACGAGATGATCCTGATCGTGATCCCGGTGATCGTCGGACAGGGCGTCCGGCTGTTCCCGGAGAACGGCCCCGACCTGGCGCTCGATCTGGTTGAGTCGCGAGTGGACACGAAGGGCGTGACGACCCAGGTCTGGCGCCCGGCCGGACGTCCGCAGTACGTGGGCCGCTGACTCGACAACCCGCGAGAGGATCCTTCGGATGCAATATCTGCTTTCCGTCGTGCACGACCAGCCGAGCCTCGGCACCGCCGAAGAGCGCGCCGCCGTGGACGTGTTCAACGACCGGCTCCAGTCCGACGGCCACTGGGTTTTCGCCGGCGGCCTCGCCTTGCCCGACACCGCGACGGTCGTCGACAACCGGGGCGCGGAGACGATGGTCACCGACGGGCCGTTCCTGGAGTCCAAGGAGTACCTGGCCGGTTTCTGGGTCGTCGAGGCTCCCGACCTCGACGCGGCGCTCAAACTCGCCGCCGAGGGGTCGAAATCGTGCCACCGGAAGGTCGAGGTGCGGCCGTTCCTGGCCGGATGAGCATGAGCGACGTCCGCGAGGCGATCGCCCAGGCCCACCGCGAGGAATGGGCCCGGGTGGTCGCCGGCTTGACCAAACGCTTCGGCGACCTGGACATCGCCGAGGAAGCCGCCGCCGAGTCGTTCGCGACCGCGGTCGAGCGCTGGCCGTCCGACGGCGTGCCGCCCAACCCCGGCGCGTGGCTGACCACCACCGCCGCCCGCAAAGCCATCGACCGCCTCCGCCGCGAAAACAAACGCGACGACAAGCACAAGGAGGCTCAGACCGTGCACGACCCGCCCGAGCCTCCCGGCCCCATCGACGACGACCGGTTGCGGCTGATCTTCACCTGCTGCCACCCGGCACTGGCGGCCGAAGCCAGGGTCGCGCTGACCCTGCGCATGGTCGGCGGCCTGACCGTGCCCGAGATCGCCCGCGCCTTCCTGGTCGCCGAAAGCACTATGGGACAACGGATCACGCGGGCGAAAGCCAAGATCAAGGCCGCCCGCATCCCGTACCGAGTGCCCTCCGCCGAAGACCTCCCGGCCCGGGTCTCCGGCGTCCTCACGGTCCTTTTCCTCGCCTTCAACGAGGGTTACCTCGCCACCGGCCCCGACACCGACCCGGTGCGCCAGGACCTGACCGCCGAAGCGATCCGGCTGACCCGCCTGATCCGCGCCCTCCTCCCCGGCGACGGCGAGGCGACCGGCCTGCTGGCGCTCATGCTCCTCACCGAAGCTCGCCGTCCTGCACGAGTCTCGTCCTCCGGCGAACTCGTCGCGCTGGACGAGCAAGACCGTGCCGCCTGGGACGCGTCGCTCATCGCCGAAGGCCACCGCTTGGTGCGCGAACGCCTCGCCGCCGGGGTCGCGCCAGGCCGGTACCAGATCCTGGCCGCGATCAACGCCGTGCACACGTCCGCCCGCGACATGCGCGAGACCGACTGGTCGCAGATCCTCGCCCTCTACGACCAGTTGGTCCGCGTCGACTCCTCGCCGATCGTCGCCCTGAACCGCGCGATCGCGGTCGCCGAACTGGACGGAGCGGAGACCGCGCTGACGGTGGTCGACCAGCTCGCCGACAGACTGGCCGGGTACCACCCGTACCACGCCACTCGCGCTGACCTGCTGCGGCGGCTGGGCCGTAACGAGGAGTCGCGTGTGGCTTACGACAGGGCGATCGAGTTGGCTGGCAATACTGCGGAGACTGCTTCGCTGGCTCGTCGCCGGGCTGAGTTGTCGTAGCGTCGGGCGAGTGGGGTTTACGGCGACGCTGCTGGCTGGCTGGTCCGTCGCCTGGTCGAGCTGCGGTAGCGCCGGGCTTGTGCGGTTTACGGTGCCGCTGTTGGCTACTTGATCCGTCGACCAGTCGAGCTGCCGTAGCGTCGGATAGGCGCGGTTTATCGCAACGCGGCTGAGACTGACTGCCCGGTCCGTCGCCGGGCTGAGCTGCCGTAGAACCGGACGAGTGCGGCTCTACGCAATGCTGCTGAGACGGGCTGCCTGATCCGTCGGCGTGACGAGTTGTCGTAGGGTCCTGCAGGTCGCGGCCGATCCCATTAACCGGTCATGTCCGCGTCCGTGGTTGTGACCGATGCCCGCTCCATCGACCCGCGAACGCCTCAGCCTCCCGAGGTGCGCACGTGCCGGTGTCCGCTGACCGGGAAGTCCGGCGGCGCGGGTGGCAGCAGTTCATCGAGGACGTAGCCGCATTTCTCCGCGACCCGGCAGGAAGCCGGATTGTCCTCAGCGTGCAGCAAGTCCAGACGACGCACCGGGACGATCTGCTGCGTGCCGAGCGCCCACCGCGAGGCAGTTTCCAGCGCCCGCGCCGCGATGCCGCGCCCCCGAGCCTGGGCGGCCGTCCAATAGCCGACCTCAGCGCCACCATCGTCCCGCACCTTCACGACGACGTGGCCGAGGGGAGCGTCGTCGTCGGTCACCACCGCGAAGCTGAACTGTGCCGCGGACTCCCAGCCGGTGGCCTGGGCGTCCAGCCATCGCCGGGCGTCGGCGTCATCAGTCAGGGAAGTCGTCAACCGGCGGCGCAGCAACGGATCGCGATGCGCGGCGACCAGCGCCCGCCGATCCTCCAGCCGCCACGGGCGCAGCTGCAAGGCAGGCGCGGATTCAGTTCGGGGTATGGCGAGGATGACCGTCACGACCGTCGATTCTGCTGGCCTCGACCACGATCCGCAAAGTCCTTACCGGACAGCGGTTTCGGGCGCGGCCTCCGAAAAGTCGGCACGGATTCCCCGCCGGTAGGGTATTCTCGGCCCATGCTCATCGAGGTGGACAGAGGCTAGCCGCCAGGTTCTCGACGGCTTACCGGCCGACGGTGCCCTGGCAACGACTCTTGCCCACCGAATTTCCCTTTCGCCTCACGCGTTCCCGCCTGCGCGCGCTCAGCTGCGCGCCAGTCGCGGGCCGGTTGCAGGCGACGGAAACGATGACGTCCAGGAGCACTCCATGCCACAGGAAATGCCGCGCCCACCCTTCGATCCGGAACTCGCCGCCGTGCTGCCGACACTCGACGGCCACGTGCCAGTCGGCATGACCGCGGACCAGCTGCAGCACTACCGCACCCTCCCTTTTCCCAGTATCGAAGAACAAATCGGCGACCGCCCGGTCCACTGCGCACACCACACCATCGCCGGTTACGACGGCGCGGAGATCGACGTCTCCGTCCTTTCTCGCGTGGACCACGAAACTCCCGGCCCAGGCATCTACCACCTCCACGGCGGCGGAATGGTCATGGGAGACCGGTTCGCCGGAGCGGGCCCGCTGATCGACTGGGTGCTGAAGTACGACGCAGTCGCCGTCACCGCCGAATACCGGCTGGCCCCGGAGCACCCCGACCCCGTGCCGGTAGAAGACTGCTACGCAGGTTTGCGCTGGACAGCCGCCAACGCGGCCGCCCTGCGCTTCGCCCCCGACCGCTTGGTGCTGTTCGGCGGCAGCGGCGGCGGAGGACTCGCCGCCGGAACCGCTTTGCTGGCCCGCGATCGCGGCGGCCCAGCGCTGCTCGGCCTGCTGCTGCAATGCCCGATGATCGACGACCGTGACGAGACGGCGTCGTCCCGCCAATACGACGGCACCGGCGTCTGGGACCGGACAAGCAACCGGACCGCGTGGACAGCAGTCCTCGGCGCCCGCCGGGGAACCGCCGCCGTCTCGCCGTACGCGGCAGCCGCCCGAGCCACCGACCTGAGCGGCCTCCCACCCACCTTCATCGACGTCGGCGCGGCGGAGGTCTTCCGAGACGAGGACGTCGCCTTCGCGAGCGCAATCTGGTCCTCCGGAGGCGAAGCCGAACTACACGTCTGGGGCGGTGCGTTCCACGGCTTCTACGACCTCGCACCTGAGTCCGCGCTGGCTAAAGCGTGTGTCGCGGCGCGCGAGTCCTGGCTTGAGCGATTGCTGAGCCGCTCGACGACATAGCGGGGTGGCGTGTTGCCCTGGCGGCGACCGCCGGGGCGACGCGCTGCCTTGCCGAGGCCGCCGGGGCGGCGCGCTGCCATACGGAGATCGCCCGGTGGCGCGCACCCCGCCGAACAACATGGTCGACAACCCCGCCAGCCTGCCGATTACCGACCGCTGCCCAGCACAACCTTCAGACCGGAGCTGTCTCCGGCCACCAGCGCCACCAGTCCACACTCACCTGACGGAACGCACCGTCAGTCACCCGCCTCTTACAGACAGCCTCGCCTCTCACACTCGCCTTGCCACCAGCGTCGCCAACCGCACTCACCTCCACCCTCGCCGAACACCCGCTCCCCACCACCCCAAGATCATCCCACCCGCCACCGACAATTCCGGGCGGCGTGTCGGCACCCACCTCGCCAGAGCCCATCGAGACCCGTGACAGACTGCCGGGCGATGTACACGCCGTCTGATCTCGCTGACCTGCTCGAATGCGAGCACCGGAGCATCCTCAAGCAGGCGCTGGCGGCGGGGATACCCGGCGCGCCGCGGCCCAGTTCCGCACCCGATCGGCTGGCGGTGAAGCACGGGCGCGAGCACGAGGCGGCCACGCTCGGCCGGTTGCGCAGCGAGCGGACGCAGGTCGTCGAGATCGAGGAGCACGATCCGGTCGTCGCGGCGAAAGCCACCGAGGAAGCCTTGCGCGCGGGTGCGCCGGTGATCTACCAGGCGGTGTTCCACGACGGCGAGTTCTCCGGCCGCGCCGATTTCCTCCTGCGCGACGACCAGGGCCGCTACGAGGTCTACGACACGAAGCTCGCCCGGCACGCCAAGCCCTCCGCGGTCGTGCAGCTCACCGCGTACGCCGACGCTCTGCGCCGCGGCGGCTGGCCCACCGGCCCGGAGATGCACTTGCTGCTGGGCGACGGCAGTACGCGCAGCCTCCGCGTCGACGACTTCCTCCCGCTCGTGGACCGGCTCCGCGACCGGCTGCAGGACCGTCCGCCGCAGTTGCCAGACCGGATCTGGGCCGATGAGCGTCCGGCATGCACCGGATGTGCGTTCGCCGACCACTGTGCGTCCGCGCGCGAGGCCGACCGGGATCTGTCGCTGGTCGCCGGGATGCGCAGCGAGCAGCGGCGCAAGCTGGTGACCGCCGGGCTCGGCACCATCGACGCGCTCGCCGGAGCCGAGCCCGCCGACCGGCCGCGCGACATGTCCGAGGGCACGTTCGCCTCACTGCGCGCCCAGGCCGCGATCCAGGTCCGGCAGGACGAAACCGGTGAGCTGGCCTACGAAATCATCGGCCCGGACGCGCTCGCCGAACTGCCCGAAGCCAGCCCCGGTGACGTCTTCTTCGACATGGAAGGCGACCCGTACGCGCTGGCCGGCACCGGCCTGGAGTACCTCTTCGGCGCGGTCACCCCGGACGGGCGCTTCACCCCGTTCTGGGCGCACTCGCGCGCGCAGGAGAAACGAGCGTTCGAGGAGTTCATCGACTTCGCCACCGCACGGCTCACTGAACACCCCGACGCGCACGTCTACCACTACGCGCCGTACGAGGTCACGGCGATCAAGCGGCTCGCCGCCGTCCACGGCACGCGCGAGGAAGCCGTGGACGAGCTGGTGCGCAGCGGCGCGATGATCGACCTGTATGCCGTGGTACGCAAGGCTTTGCGGGTAGGACAGCGGTCGTATTCGATCAAGTATTTAGAACCACTGTACATGCCGGAAGCCCGCGCTGGCGAGGTAAAAACGGCAGTGTCGAGCATCGAGGCGTACGAGGACTACCTGACGCTCTCGTCCGCCGGAAACTCCGAACAGGCCGAAGAAATCCTGCGCGGCATCGCGGACTACAACGAGTACGACTGCGTCTCCACCTTGCGCCTGCACGAATTCCTCCACCGTGTGCGCGCCGAAGCCGGGATCGACCTTGCCGAGCCGGAGCCAGAGTCCGAAGTGGACGCTCTGCTCCGGCGCACCGAAGAAGAGGAAGCGGCCCAGCGCCGAGCCGAACGCGCCGCCGCGATGGCAGCGCTGGTCGACCCGCTCCTGGACGGTCTTCCCGAGGACCCCGCGGACTTCACCCCCGACGACCACGCCCGCGCATTGCTCGCCGCGTCCGTCGGTTACCACCGGCGCGAGACGAACCCGGCGTGGTGGGAGTTCTTCCGGCAGCTGGCCGCCCCGCTCACCGACCTCGAAGTGGACACGACCTGCGCGGTCCCGGTGTCGGTGACCGCGGGCGAGTGGGTGCCGCCGTCCGGCCGGTTGCGCACCGCGAAACGCACCCTGGCCGTGAAATGCGACCCGGACCGCCCGCACCCGTTCGCGCCCGGCGACGACGTGCGACTGCGCTACGGCGCCGACGCTCGCGACGCGAAAGTCGTGTCCGCGACAGCCGTCGAAGTGACCCTGGAAGAAAGCAGCGCGCCAGACCGGACGTCCAGCGACCTTCCCGCGGCGGTCCTGCCGGGCAGCCCCGTCCGTCCGTCGCCGAAGGACGAGGCGGTGGCCGATCTCGCCCGTCTGGCCGGGGAAACCTTGCCTGCGCTGCCGTCGCACCCCGGCGTCGACCTGCTGCGCCGCATCCCCCGGCTGCGCGGCGGTTTGCCCGAACCGAGGGAGGACCTGGTCGCCACGGTGATCACCGCGGTCGACCAGCTCGACGGTTCCGTGCTCGCCGTCCAGGGCCCGCCCGGAGCCGGAAAGACTTACCTCGCCGGAAAACTCATCGCGCATCTGGTGCGGTCGGGCCGGACCGTCGGCGTCACCTCGAACAGCCACAAAGCGGTCGAGAACGTCCTTTCGGCGGCCATGGAGAACGCACCGGAGATGGCCTGCGCCAAACGCGCGAAGCGGACGCCGGACCCGTCATTGCCTTGGGAACAGCCGAAAAGCAACACGGCACTGGTGCGTTGGCGCGAAGAACACGACACCGGTCACCTGGTCGGCGGCACGGCCTGGACCTTCGCCAACGCCGCCGTGCGCGAGGAACCGTTCGACGTCCTCGTGATCGACGAGGCCGGGCAGTTCGCCCTCGCTGACGCGCTGGCGGTGTCGATGTGCGCGAAAAACCTGGTGTTGCTGGGGGATCCGCAGCAGCTGCCGCAGGTGGTGCAGGGCACCCATCCGGCGGGCGCGGAGGCCTCAGCGCTGGGTCACTTGATCGGCGAGGCCGACATCATCCCGCCGGAACTGGGATATTTCCTCGACCTGACGCGCCGCATGCATCCCGCCGTGTGCGAACCGGTCTCGAACCTGTCGTACGCGGGCTTGCTGCACTCGCATCCCACCGCGGAACGTTCGATCGACGGTTTCCCCTCTGGTCTCTATCTGGCATCGGTCGAACATCGCGGGAACACCACGCGTTCGGTGGAAGAAGCCGCGCAAGTGGTCTCGGTGATCAAGTCGCTGCACGGCCGATCGTGGGAAGGCCGACCGCTCACGGACGCCGATTTCCTTGTCGTAGCCCCGTACAACCTGCAGGCGCGCGTGGTGACGCGTGCGCTCTCCGACGCTGGGTTCGGTGATGTCCGGGTCGGCACAGTGGACCGGTTCCAGGGCCAAGAAGCACCCGTTGTGGTGACGACCATGACGTCCTCGTCGGCGGTAGACTTGCCACGAGGCCTGGATTTCTTGTTGTCCCGCAACCGGTTGAATGTGGCTCTTTCTCGCGCGCAGTCTGTCGCTGTCCTGGTGTGCTCCCCGAAGCTGCTCGAAGCGGACATCAGAACGGTGGACCAGATGCGGCTGGTTTCCGGAATGCTCGGGTTGCTGCGGGACGCCCGGGAGTGGATCGACTGAGCGGATCGAGTG
Source organism: Amycolatopsis sp. NPDC054798 (assembly GCF_053611505.1). Taxonomy (NCBI): domain Bacteria; kingdom Bacillati; phylum Actinomycetota; class Actinomycetes; order Pseudonocardiales; family Pseudonocardiaceae; genus Amycolatopsis; species Amycolatopsis sp. NPDC054798. Next base: position 45,016 of record NZ_JBSHAM010000028.1, read on the forward strand.
CGGGTGAGCGACTCGGCTGCGTGGATTGACTGCGGGAATTGACTGCGTGAGCGGCTTGGCTGCGTGGCTTGATTGCGGGGACGGCTCGGCTGAGCAGATGAGCTGAGTGGATCGGCTCGGTGGCTCGCCTGCGCTGGCTCGGTTTGGTGGACCGACTGAGTGGGTGGGTTGAGCGGTGCGGCTTGGGGTGGCGACTGCATAGAACGGCTCAGCGGATCGACCGCGTGGGTGGGCTGGGCCCCGGCTCAGTGGATCGCTCGGTGGACCGCCTACGTGGTTCGGCTAAGCCGATCGGCTGCGCGGACGGACTGCGTGGTTCGGCTTAGCCGATCGGCTGAGCGGGTGGGCTGCGTGGATCGGCTCAGCGGATCGACCATGTGGATGGAGTGACTGGCTCGGTGAAGCGACCGCGTGGATCGCCGTGGACCGGCTGCGTGGTTCGCCTGCGCTGGCTCGGCTCGGTGGACCGGCTGAGCAGAACGACCGCATGGAGTGATCGCCGCACCGCCTGCGCCATACCGGCCCAGCGGGTCGACTGCGCGGGCCAATCAGCCCGATCTGCCGACCGGACCCATCCGGCGGGCACACCCGTCCGGCGAGCGCGCCGATGCAGCGGGCGCACCCACCCGGCGGGCGCACCCACCCGGCCGTTCCGGTCGGGAGCCGGGCGGCCGGGCGGGCGCATGTCCCCGCTCGCGCGACCGTGGGGGAGGGGTGGCGCGGCGAGCGAGGTGGTCGGGGCGCCCCGCGCGTCCGGCTTGCGGGTGCCGGAGCGGGGGCGCGGGATCCCCGTCCGCGCGGGGCACTGGGGAGAGATGCCGCAGCGGACGGGGTGGCTGGGGTGAACCGGCGTGTTCTGCGAGACATGTCCGGTGCGGACATTCCCGCCTGGACTGCCCTGCCGCCGATGACGATCGGAGGCGAGACTGGCGGGAAACTCGGCCCATCCGGTTCGCGAACTTTGCCGTTGTTCAGTACAACTCGTTGCGGGCCAAGAACATTCCCGCGGCCGGGGGTGTGCTCCCGCTCTCCGTCCGGACCGGCTGGGGGTTACCGGCCGGCGGGAGCAGGAGCACCGGATCCCGTTCCGCACCTGGGGGGAGCAGTCGTGCGGAGCGGGTAGTTCTGCGCCGGTACGGGGGCCGCCTCGCGGCGAGTGGCACAACCAGGCTCCGGCCGGACCGGTATTCCTGGAAGGCAGAAGGTGAGGCCCGGGGGCACCTCCGTACCGACACCCTGTACAACGCGCGAGCTGCGCGAATGTTCCGGTCCCATAAGGTGATCTGGGTCGCCGCCAATCGAGTGACCGTTTCGTCGGCCCGGGTAGCCGCCAACGGCCGCCCGGCGGTCGAGTCCCGATCAGGTTGCTCCGTCCGGTGAATCGTTGCCCATTCGCTGCGGCCCCGGGCGAGGGCCGCCGCTCCTTGACCGAACCGTCGCCTCGCCGGACCCAGGACGCGGTTGACCGGCGTCACTCCTCAACGAACTTGTTCGTAACGAACATGTTCGTTAAGCTTGGCGGTATCACCCGCGAAGAAACGGAGCACCTCATGACCATCACCATCACCATCGTCGGCGCCGGCCTCGGCGGTCTCAGCCTCGCCCGCGTCCTGCACGTCCACGGCATCGAAGCCACCGTCCTCGACCTCGACGCCTCCCCCTCCGCCCGAGCGCAGGGCGGCATGCTCGACATCCACGACGACTCCGGCCAGGTCGCCCTCCAAGCCGCCGGTCTGCACACCGAATTCCAGGCCCTGATCCACTCCGGCGGCCAGGAAACCCGCGTCTACGACCGCACCGCCGCCCTCCTGTTCTCCGAGGCGGACGACGGCAGCGGCGGACGGCCGGAGATCGACCGCGGGGTCCTGCGCGACCTCCTCCTCAATTCACTGCCGGAGGGCACCGTCCGCTGGGGCACGAAGGTCACCGCCGCGGAACCCCTGTCCGGCGGGCGGCATCGCCTCACCCTCGCCGACGGCACGTCGCTCACCACCGACGTGCTCATCGGAGCCGATGGCGCCTGGTCGCGGATCCGCCCGCTGGTCTCGCCGGAAAAACCGGCCTACACCGGGATCTCCTTCGTCGAGATCGACCTGCACGAAGCCGACTCGCGGCACCCGGACGCGGCAGCTCTCCTCGGCGGCGGCATGAGTTTCGCGCTCGGCGAGGGCAAAGGCTTTCTCGCGCACCGCGAACCGGACGGCAGCCTGCACGTCTACGTCGCCGCGCGTGTTCCGGAAAGCTGGACCGAGTCCATCGACTTCACCGATCGCGACGCCGCCAAGACTGCCGTGCTGAGCCACTTCGACGGCTGGTCGGACCGGCTCCGCGCCCTGGTCGCGGACGCGGACGGCGACCTGATCCCGAGGCTGATCCACGCGCTCCCCGTCGGGCATTCATGGGCGCGGACGCCCGGGGTCACGCTGCTCGGCGACGCCGCGCACCTGATGTCGCCGTTCGCCGGAGAGGGCGCGAACCTCGCCATGCTCGACGGTGCGGAACTGGGGCTCGCACTTGCCCGGCACCCGGGCGACGTCGAACGCGCGCTGGCCGAATACGAGGCCGCGCTGTTCCCGCGCAGCGCGAAATCTGCGGCGGAGTCGGCGCAAAGCCTGGACAGCTGTTTCCGCGCTGACGCACCGGCGGCGTTGCTCGAGCTGTTCGGCGCCTGATGCCCACAGTGTCCATAGTGGACGTGGGTACGACTTAAGCGGTATCCGGATCGAGCCGTCAAGCCGATCCGGGCCGGGCGGTTCCTCTCGCACAATGGGCTTCAGCCCGCTGTGAGAAAGGAATCCTCCGATGACTGCCGTCTTGGCCGACACTGTCCATCAAGGCCTGCAGTTCGCCGCCGTCGCCGGGATGGTCGCGCTGGTGGCGTTTCCGGTCTTGCTGTTCCTCTGCGCGCTGGTGAGCGTGCTCGGCAGCCCGCTTGGCGCCGGGATGAAGTTCGTGTGGGTGGTCTTCGCGTTCTGCGCGCCGTTCCTCGGGCCATTGCTGTGGTTCCTGGTCGGCAAGCGGAGCGCGGAAACCTCGTTTCGCTGACACTGTAGGGCGGCCGCATCCGGCGTGACTGTCAGTTCGCCGAACCGCCGCTTCCGCGCACCGAGGTCCCGGACGCCCGGGCAACGGCGGACGAATTCTTGCGCCGCCTCAGGCAGGACGACCCGGACCGGATCGCCGAGCTTTTCGCGGGCCCGGTCGACTGGCGGGTGAGCTGGCCGGGAACCGCAGCATCGCGCGGTGCCCTGGATTCGCCCCCGCTCCTCCTGGGCAGACGTCGCGGACCACTTCCAGGTGCTCGGAAGCGCTTGCGCCGCAGGGGAAATCCGGGTCGGCCAGATCCTGACCGACGGGGCGGGTTCCCCAACGGTCAAACAGACCGGCAAGCGTTTCACGACCAGCTTCGCGGTCCGCTCGACCGTCGGCGGCGGCTTGATCACGCGGTACCACGTATAAGAAGACAGCCTCGCGGTCGCCGAGGCGGTCGCCTAGCGGAAGCCGCCGGGCAGCCGGGGATTCCGTCCCGGCTGCCCGGCGCTCTCGCGCGGTCAGGAAACGTTCAGGTCGATACAGGCGTAGAACGCGTTGCCGGTGTCCGCGATGTTCCACACCGCGAGCACCTTCTGCTGTCCGGTGTAGCCGCTCAGATCGACCTGGTGCGACACGGTTTCCCCCGGTGCGTGGCCGCCGCCGTCGAAGCTCGCGACCATCGTGTCCCCGACGAAGTACTCGTAGTCGAGAGTGGCGTGCCGCGCGGTGAACACCCAGTTGAAGGTGACCTGGCTGCCGACCTGGGTGACCTTCCAGCCCTTGCTGTCGTCGTCGAGGTCGGCGAAGCGATCGTTGCCGCCGCTACAGCTGCGCAGCCCCTTCGGACCCTCCACGCTCTGCGGTTCCCATTTGATGTCGCCGCAGGACACTGTTCCGTCCGCACACTGGGCCTGCCTGCTCGGCGGGGAGCTGACGTAGCCGTGCGCGCTGGCGATGCCGGGGCCGATCAGCATCAGCACCGGAGCGAGAATCGCGCCGCCGAGAGCGGCGAGCATTGTGCGTTTGCGGGGCATGGTGGCTCCTTCGAAGCCGGGCCCGCTCCCGCGCCGGAGGGCGGCCGGCCGAGCCACGGCACGACCGACGAGCCCGCGGTGGGGTGGTACGCGGGCGGAGGGGTGGGGAGATTTGTGGTCTAGACCATACCTGGCTGTCCGCGCTCGGTCAAGGATTGGCTACCCTGCGTCATTTATATGCGGGATGCTGCATGCCGACGGTGGGGGGCCGCGATGTGCACGGTGAGCGGGTCGGCTGATCGAGAAAATCGAGAACGCGGCAACACAATCCTGCTCAAGCGCGCGTCGATCTGCCCGCGTTCAGCGCCGGCGATCGAGAAGGTTCTGCGCGAAGCGGGTGTGCCGGACGACGCCTACGTGAACGTCTTCGCGTCCAGGCGTCAGGTCCTGTCCCTTCTTGCCGATCCGCGTATTCACGGCGTTTCGCTGACGGGCAGCGAGCAAGCCGAAGCGGGCTGGAGCCTGAAACGATGCGCACTGGAACGCCTCGAGGCGCAACTGCGGGCAGTCCTGCAATGCGCGTGAACGGATCATTGTCCAGTATGACCTTTATGGGGAATTTGCCGACCGTTTTACCGAGCGGGTCACGGACTATCACGTGCCGGGCGATCCGTCGGAGGGGCGGGAGCTGGGGCAGTCGGGGATTGAGGAGTTCATGAACCAGACGCCGATTCGCCTCTGAACTGCTGTTTTGTTGTGTTTGGCCCCGTCAGGCCGTCTCCGAATCTTGGGCCGTCTGCGGCGGCTGGCGGGCTGACCATGTCGAACGCGATCGCACGGTGTACTCATGTGCTCAGCGTGTAACCACGACGGCGACCTTCATGTCCGCTCTCGTCTGAGCCAAGTCGTCCTCGAAGCCGACAGCGTTAGCTACTATGTGTTCCTTGTCGTAAACGAGGATAAAAACTCCCTCGGCGCCGCTGTGATGTGGATACGCGCTGAGGTCGCTGAGAAGTTCTTCTCGAAGTTTCCTGAGTGTCATCGACGGCCTGGTGCACTTGACCTCAATTGCTACCTTCTCACGCTTCAGTACGAAATCGATTCGTGAAGAACCTCCGGCGAACTGCTCGGTTGGATCTTCTGGCCTTACGTCGTCGAACATTGCGAAGAGTACTCCGCCGACTATTCGCTGAAGATCGTACTCGTCGGTGATGCTGAGGCCGACACTATTTTTGTTTGCCTTGCCGAGGAAGTTCGCGACACTCGGGAACCGCCTAAAGGTGGCTTCCAGTTGCTCTAGTGCTTGGGTTGTACCCACGCTGGAGTCGTCCGACCGGTAGATCTGCTGCTCTAGGATGTCGCACTGTCGGTTGAAGTTTGACACGAAGTATCGTTCAACCTCCCATTGCCAGGCGCTAACCTGAAATGGGGAACCCTCTTGGCTCTGATTGGCAAATATCGAAGCTTGGGTCGGGGCTTCTGTGAAAGCTTTCGCTGCTGGCGAAAATGTTGACCCGTCGTATAGTTTGTTGAAGGTTGCTTTGTCTTCCCCTTCCAAGAGTGCCACCCCCTGGTTGTACCAGGTCCTGTACTCTTCTTGGAAGGATCTTGACATCGGATGGGTCTGGCCTGGTGTGCCACTTTGCAGCTGGCGAGCCTTGTCTTCAAACTCGCCTCGACGGCTGAGGAGTTCTCGCAGCTTAGATAAGCGGTCACGAGCCATCTTGAATCCTCTCGTCCGGCCAGGTCAGGCTGTCATCCTACGAAATGGATCCCGCGGCACCCTTTCCCTGTCTGTTGACGCGTGTCATGCCGTCTCGGGATCCTGGGCCGTCTGCGGCGGACGGCGGGGCTTGAACACGCGGTTGGTCGCCGCGCGAGCCCGCTTGTGGCTCGACCGGACCAGGTGGGGGTAGATCCGGAGCGTGTACCCCGGGGTCGTGGTGGCCGAGGTACTCGGCGACCTCCTTGATCGACACGCCGCTGGCGAGCATCGTCGACGCGAAGAAGTGCCGCATGGCGTGCATGCCGTCTCGGCGTTCGACGTACTGCAGGCCAGCGCCCGCGAAGGCGGTCGCCAGAAGTGGTAGGTGAAGTTGGCACCCTTGATCACGTTCCTGATCGGCTGCCCTGCGTAGACGCTGCGCTTGGTCGTCCGGCCGACCATCACGCGCACGGTCTCCGGCCGGCCACCCGGTTCGAGCCAAGGGAGTGTCAGCGTGACCGGCTCGAAGGTGGCCATGTAGTCGTCGATGTCATCGAGCACGCCTTGCCCGAGCGGCACCACACGCGTCTTGCCGCCGGCGGCGGCGCGCTCGTCACCACCCGTGCGGCTGGCTCGCCCTCATGCGACACGGACGGCCTGCCGCTCCGCTCCGGCCGCCGGTCGCCGGGCGGCCCGCCGGAGGGCCGCCCGCGTATGCGCGCCGCCGCGAGCTGGTTGATCCACTCGTCCCCATACGCCCAGAGACGTCGCCGAGTCGATCAGTGTTACGCCGGATCGGGCCACGATCAGGTGACCGCTCCCTCGTCGGCGATCGTTTAACACCGGCCGGCCGCCATCAAGGAGGTCTCCGGCGTCGCTGCGCGCGCCCACCCTTGACACCGGCCCTCCGGCGCTAACGGCAGCGGGGACGAGGAAGACGGGGGAGAGTTGCCACCAGGCCAGACGGGCACAGGGGCAGGGGGGCAGGCCGTCTGCAGGCCGTCAGGCGTCCAGACAGGCTCGGACGCGACCGGACCCAACGGACTCAAAAGAGCAGGTCAGAGGCGATGCGCCCAGGAACGCCCCCAGGGCCGCTGACCGCCTGGATAGTTCATGAACCAGACTTTGACCTTGAGGCTTCAGCTCTCGGTTCACGTAGCCAGCTACAGTCAAAATCCCCGACTGACTCCGGAGCCGATGCATGGCCGAGCACTCGACCACCGTGGCGGACCACCTCCGCGCCGACGTCCAAACGCTCTGGGACTACCACCACCTCCATCACCAACTCCGGCCCGCGGATGTCGGGATCGGATTGGGAAGCCACGATCTCGGCGTCGCCGCCTACGCGGCAGAGCTATACCAACAGGGCTGCTTCCCGAGAATCGTCTTCACCGGAGCCAACGCGCCGACAACCGTGGACAGATTCCCGCGAGGCGAAGCCGTTCACTACCGCGAGCACGCTTTGGAGCTGGGCGTTCCAGACAACGCGATCCTGGTCGAGCCGAAGGCGCGGAACACCGGCGACAACATCACGTTCAGCCGACAGCTGCTGGAAGCGCGGGGAATCGAGATCGAGTCAGTCGTGTTGATCTCGCGTCCCTACCAACAGCGGCGGGCCTACGCGACGTGCAAGAAACTCTGGCCCGAGGCAGACGTCCTCTGCGCCTCCCAGCCATTGCCGCTGGACGAGTACATCCGCGGCATCGGCGACGTAAACCGGGTCATCAACATGCTGGTCGGCGACACCCAGCGGATAAGCGTCTACGCCCGCCGAGGATTTGCGATACCGCAAGAGATGCCAAGCCAAGTCGAACGCGCACTAGCGAACCTGATATCCCACGGCTACACCGCAAGACTCCTGCACTAGGAAACAAGCAACCCGCTCAACCACCCCGCGAACACCTGCTGCACATCCCCCCGCACCCGGTCCGGATCGTCCGCGTGCGCGATCATCCGCGCCGCCTCCATCACCGTCGCCAGCACCAGTTGTGCCAACGCATCCACCGGAGTGTCCACAATCAACCCGGCGTCCCGCGCCGCTGTCAGATTCTCCGCGACCAGCCCCAGGCCGTACTCGGCTTCCAGTTCCCGCCAGGCGTCCCAGCCCAGTACGGCCGGGGCGTCGGTCAGCGAGATCCGCCGGACGTCCGGTCGCAGGCAAGCGTCCAGGAACACCCCCAGTGCTCCGGAAAGGCCCGAAAGCGGGTCCGGTGCGGCGTCAAGGGCCTCCGAGACCTCGACGGTCAGTTCCCGTTCCAGCACTTCGACCACGGCCCGGAACAGGCCCTGTTTGTCGCCGAAGTGGTGGTACAGCGCGCCCCGCGTGACGCCTGCGGTGCGGGTGATTTCTTCGGCGGGCACGTCGTGGTAGCCGCGTTCGCCGAAGAGGTCTCGGGCGGCCTTGATCAGTGCGGCTCGTGTCGCGTCGGAGCGTTCTTGCTGGGTACGTCGCACGCACCTAATCTGCCATGGCGGCGGCGAAGCGCGTGATGTGCCCGGCCAGTGCGTCGGGCTGATCCTCCGAGACGAAGGTGTACGAGTCCGGCACCTCGACGATCTCCGCGTCCGGCAGGATCTCCGCGAGGCGGTGCGCCAGGCTGATCGGGAACAGTTTCTCCTCCGGCGGCCACACCAGCAGCACCGGACGCTTGAACTGGCGCAGTTTTTCCGCCGCGGCCAGGGTGTGGCGGGAGTCGACGGTGCGCAGGAACTTGCGCAGATCCCTGCGCAGGCCAGGGGATTTCCGCAGTTTGCCCAGGTACTCCTCGGCGATGTCCGGCGGCAGCGGGCGCTTCGTGACCCAGCCGAACAGCAGCGGCAGCCGGTACAGCGCCTTGATTCGCAGCAGCTGGCCGAGCACGGCCATCGAACCCGGGACGCGGGCGAGGGCCGGCAGCGGCTGGAAGATCGGCGGGAAGAAGTACTCGAAGCTGTCCGACGGCGTCAGCACGACCCGCCCGACTCGTTCCGGGTACCGCGCGAGCAGCAGTTGCGTGATGGCGCCGCCGGTGTCGTTGGCGACCAGGATGACGTCCTCCAGGTCGAGTGCGGCGAGGAAGTCGCCGAGGAGGGTGGCGAGTCCGCCGGCGCTGAGGTCGGCGTCCGAGCGCATCGGGACCGGATGCGCGCCCAGCGGCAGATCCGGGGCCAGGCAACGGAATCCGGCGTCCGCGACGGCCGGGGCGACTTTGCGCCAGAGGAGCGCGTTGGTGAGCACGCCGTGCACGAAGACGACCGGACGGCCGCGTCCGCGCTCGAAATACCGGATCTCGCCTTGCGGGAGGTTGACGTGCCGGGCAGTGCCGAGTTCCTCGTATGCGGTCATGCAGCCGAAGATACATACATGCAGTCTGTATGTAAATTACGTCTGAGGTAATGGCCGGTCTGGCCAGGGCGGACGTGGGTTACCGCGAGCCCAGCTTCCGGGTGATCCGGGTGAAGAGGTCGTCCAGCGGTTCGCGGAGGTCACGGCCGAATTCGGTCAGCCCGTAGCTGACCTGGGGCGGGCTGGTCGGCTCGACGTGCCGCCAGACAAGGCCGTCCTCGACCAGCGCGCGCAGGGACTGGGCGAGCATTTTCTCGCTGATGCCCCGGATGCTGTCGCGCAGTTCGTAGAACCGGAGTTCCTTGTCCCGCAACGAGATGAGGATCCAGATTCCCCACCTGCTGGTCACGTGGTCGATCACGTTCCGCGCGGGGCAGTCGGTGTGAAACACCTCATAACGCGGCTCGGCGGCGGCCGGGGTGAACTGCGCGCTTCCTGTCACGTGTCGAGCTTACCCAAAGGTATGTCCTTACGAAGAGTAAGCGAACCGGCCTAGCGTCGGCGTCCTACGAAGGGAGCTGTTCATGATCGTGGTGACCGGGGCGACCGGAAACATCGGACGGCCGCTGGTACAGGCGCTGATCGACGCGGGCGAGCAGGTGACGGCGGTGTCGCGGCGCGTCGCGGAGGTGCCGGAAGGCGTCCGGCACGTGGCGGCGGACCTGGCTGATCCGGCCAGTCTCGAACCCGCCCTGACCGGGGCGGAAGCGTTGTTCCTGCTGCTGTCCGGCGACCTGCACGCGGTCGGAGCCGATCCGGCCGACCTCATCGTGAAGGCCGCGGACGCCGGGGTCCGGCGGGTGGTTTTGCTGTCGACGCTGGGTGTGGCGACCAGACCGTTCGGCACGACGCGGATCGCGATGCGCGCGTTGGAGGACGTGCTGCGCGAGTCCGGTTTGGACTGGGCCATCCTGCGGCCGGGCGGGTTCGACTCCAACGCGCTGTGGTGGGCGGAATCCGTCCGCGCACAAGGAGTTGTCGCCGCGCCGTTCGGCGACACCGGGGTGCCGATCATCGATCCGGCGGACATCGCCGAGGTCGCGGCCGCCTGCCTGCTGGACGACCGGCACATCGGCGGCGTGTACGAGCTGACCGGGCCGGAGGTGATCACGCCGCGTCAGCAAACGGCGGCGCTGGCCGCTGCGCTGGGGACGCCGGTGCAGTTCCGCGAGCTGACCCGCGCCGAGGCCAAGGCGGGCATGACCCAAAGCATGCCGGGCGAACTCGCCGACGACACCCTGGACATCCTCAGCTCGCCGACGCCGGCCGAACTGCGCGTCAGCCCGGACGTCGAGCGGATTCTCGGCCGCCCGCCGCGTTCCTTCGCCGACTGGGCGGCCCGCACTATCGCCGCGTTCCGCTGAGTGTCACTCGGCGGCGGTGCACCGGGAGCACAGGCCGGATACCGCTTCCACCGAGGATTCCGTTGGCGCGCCGTCGATCGCCTCCAGCCGGCCGCATTGGCGGCACAGCAGGTGGGAGTGGTCGAAACCGGCAAGCTCGTAGCGTTGCGCGACGCCGACGTGGTCGAAGCGGTGGACGAGACCGGCGGTGACGCCGGTGGTCAGCACGTCGTGGACCGCCCTCGTGGACGCCATCGACAGCCGTTCGCGGACCAGCGGCAGCAGTTCCGCGACGGTCACATGCGGGTTTTCGGCCAGCACTTCCAGCACGACCCGCCGGGCGGTCGTCACGCGCAGGCCGGCTCGCCGGAGCCGGGTCCCGGCGTCGGCGCTGGACGGGGTGGGTGCGGAGGTCGTGAGCACGCCTCCTTTGTAGTCCGCACAGTTGATCCAGTCAAATGTAAGAACGGGTCAACTCTAGGACTGTGACCCGTTGCACGCCAGAATTGATTCGGTCAAGTCTGCGGGTACCATCCGGGCCATGGACGAGTTCGGGGCGCGCCTGCGCGACAAGGGCCTGCGCAACACGCCGCAGCGGCGTGCGGTGCTGGCCGCGGTCGCGCGGACCCCGCACGTCACGGCCGCGGAAATCGCGACGGTGCTCGACGCCGACGGGGCCGTCGGCGCGTTGTCCAGGCAGGGCCTTTACAACGTGCTCGACGACCTCGTCGGCGCCCGCCTGCTGCGTCCGCTCGAACCGGCGGGCTCGCCGGCGCGGTTCGAACTGGAAACCCATGACAACCACCACCACCTGGTCTGCCGCGGCTGCGGCCGGATCCAGGACGTGCCGTGCGCGATCGGAGCGGCACCGTGCCTCGAACCCGGTCCGGTGCCCGGTTTCCGGGTGGACCAGGCCGAGGTCACGTGGTGGGGGATGTGCGCGGAGTGCGAGGCCAAGGATTTAGCGGCCAAGGCTTCAGAAGCCAAGGCCTAGCGCAGCGCCTCCTGCAGCGCCGCGAGCCCGACCGGACCGACGGCCAGCGCGTCGTGGTGCCACTGGCGGAGCGTGAACCCGGGTTTGGCGGCGGCTTCGGCGCGCGCCTGCAGCCACGCGCGTTCGCCGATCTTGTACGAGATCGCCTGGCCTGGCCAGCCGAGGTACCGCACGATCTCGGCGTGCACGCGATGTTCCGCGGCCAGTCCGCGCTCGTGCAGGAAGCGGCAGGCGGTGTCGAAATCCCAGCGGGAACCGTCCGGCAGTGGCAGATCGAGGTGCGAGCCGAGGTCGATCACCACGCGCGCGGCCCGCAGCGCGGAACCGGCGAGCATGCCGAGCCGGGTGCCGCGCTCGGAGAACCAGCCCAGTTCGTCCGCGAGGCGTTCGGCGTACAGCGCCCAGCCTTCCGCGTGGCCGCTCACTGAATGGACGCGCGCGTAGCGGCTTACCGAGTCCCCGGCCAGGCCCGCGACGCCGATCTGCAGATGGTGTCCGGGAACGCCTTCGTGGAACACCGTCGTCAGCTCGGACCAGGTCGCGAAGCGTTCCCGTCCGCCGAGCGGCCACCAGGTACGGCCTGGTCGGGTGCCGTCCTCGGCGGGGCCGGTGTAGTACGGCGAACCCGACGCGGAACCGTACGCGAGCACAACATCCAAGGCCCGCAACGGTTCCGGGATGTCGAAGTGCTCGCTCGCCGCTTCCATCGCGCGGTCGTGCGCGGTCCGCAGCCAGTCCAAATAGGACTCTTCGCCGGTCACCGCGCACTCTTCGTCCAGTCGCGCCAGTACTTCCGCCACGCTCGCGCCGGGCTGGATTTTCGCGACCTCCGCGGCGATTTCCGTTTCGATGCGCTGAAGTTCCGCCCAGCCCCATTCGTAGGCCTCGGCGAGGTCGAGGTCCGCGCCGAGGGAAAGCCGGGCCGCGACGGAGTAGCGTTCCGCGCCGACGCCGTCGGTTTCCGTTGCGTGCTGGGCGTAATCCTCGCGCAGGAACCGGGCGAGCGCCGCGTAACCGCGGTGGGCGGCGTCGGCGCCGGCGCGCAGTTCGCCGGCCTGCGGCCCGTCGCCGTACTCCTCGACGAGTGCATTGTGGACACCGGCGTAACGCTCGGCCTGGACCGCAGTCTCCAGCGCTTGCCGTCGCGCCGCGCGCAGGCCGCGGTCGAGACCGGCCTGCAGCGTTTTCTGCCAGCCGCCGAGCATCGTTTCGACCCCGGCCATCCGGACCGCGACGACGTGCCAGTCGTCCGCGTCGCGGCGCGGCAGCAGCCGGACCGAATCGGCGATCGAGTTCAGCGTGCCGAAATGGGCCTGGACGTGGCGGAACGGCTCGTTCAGCTCGTGCCAGGCCAGTTCGGCTTCGAGGCTGTCGCGCAGGTGCGCGGACGCGATCCGGTCCGCGCGGGACTCGGGGGTCAGCGCCGAGAGCGAGGCGAGCGTGCGCCGGGCGAGGTCGGCGCGGGCCGCGAAACCGTCCGGGGTGAGGTCGGTGAGCGCGGTCGCGTCGGTGGTCACGCCGTCCAGGGTCGCGGCGATCGGGTCGAGCGCTGCTTCAGCCGTGACGTGGTCGGCGGACAGCTGGAAGATCGGGGTCACGCCGCCACGGTATCCGGGAGCGGCGGCCCGAATATAGAGACGTTAGCGGGGTCCGGACGCTGGTATAGAGAGGATGCCCGCGCCGGTGGACCGGCGCGGGCATCCGCGGGAGAAAAGCCTCAGTCGGTGCCGGATTCCATCGCGGCGCGGTCGAGCAGCTCGACGTCGTCGGCCCGGCCGCGGGACGCGATCGTCTCGGCCCCGCCCTCGGGCATCGCGCCGATCAGGCCGGTCGAGGCCGCCTGCGCGGCTCCGATCAGCTTCGGGTGCGAGTTGCCGCCGACCATGCCGAGGCTCGCGTACTGCTCCAGCTTGGCGCGCGAATCGGCGATGTCGAGGTTCCGCATGGTCAGCTGGCCGATCCGGTCGACCGGGCCGAACGCGGAGTCCTCGGTGCGCTCCATCGACAGCTTGTCCGGGTGGTAGCTGAACGCCGGGCCGGACGTGTCGAGGATCGAGTAGTCCTCGCCGCGCCGCAGCCGCAGCGTGACCTCGCCGGTGATCGCGGTGCCGACCCAGCGCTGCAGCGATTCGCGCAGCATCATCGCCTGCGGGTCCAGCCAGCGGCCCTCGTACATCAGCCTGCCGAGACGACGGCCCTCGTTGTGGTAGCTGGCGATGGTGTCCTCGTTGTGCACCGCGTTGACCAGCCGCTCGTACGCCGCGTGCAGCAGCGCCATGCCCGGGGCCTCGTAGATGCCGCGGCTCTTGGCCTCGATGATCCGGTTCTCGATCTGGTCGGACATGCCGAGCCCGTGCCGCCCGCCGATCGCGTTGGCCTCCAGCACCAGCTCGACCGAGGTGCCGAACTCCTTGCCGTTGATGCTCACCGGACGGCCCTGTTCGAAGCCGATCGTGACGTCCTCGGGCGCGATCTCGACCGCCGGGTCCCAGAACCGCACGCCCATGATCGGCTCGACGATCTCGATGCCGGTGTCGAGGTGCTCCAGCGACTTCGCCTCGTGCGTGGCGCCCCAGATGTTGGCGTCGGTGGAGTAGGCCTTCTCGGTGCTGTCGCGGTAGGGCAGGTCGTGCGCCTGCAGCCACTCGGACATCTCCTTGCGGCCGCCGAGCTCGCCGACGAACGCCGCGTCGAGCCACGGCTTGTAGATCCGCAGGCCCGGGTTGGCCAGCAGGCCGTAGCGGTAGAACCGCTCGATGTCGTTGCCCTTGTAGGTGGAGCCGTCGCCCCAGATCTGGACGTCGTCCTCCAGCATCGCGCGCACCAGCAGGGTGCCGGTGACCGCGCGGCCGAGCGGGGTGGTGTTGAAGTAGGCCCGGCCGCCGGTGCGGATGTGGAACGCGCCGCAGGTCAGCGCCGCGAGCCCCTCCTCGACCAGCGCTTCCTTGCAGTCGACCAGCCGCGCGAGCTCCGCCCCGTAGGCGTGCGCGCGGCCGGGGACGGACGCGATGTCGGGTTCGTCGTACTGGCCGATGTCGGCGGTGTAGGTGCACGGAACCGCACCCTTGTCGCGCATCCACGCCACCGCCACGGACGTGTCGAGGCCGCCGGAGAACGCGATGCCGACCCGCTCGCCGACGGGAAGGGAAGTGAGCACCTTGGACATAGGAATGATTATGCACGACGATGTATGAACGTGCATCCCCGGGTGGTGTGAACTCGCTCTCCCGGGGCGGGGACCCGACGTCCAGGCGGCCTTTCACCGCTCGTGCAGGCGCTGACGCCACCACGCGGCGGCATGCCAGGGACTGATCGAACTGGCTGTGGGGTCGGGCAGGGTCCTTCGCCGGAACTCGTCGTCGAGAGGAGCGAGGACTCGGCGCAGTTCGGCGCGGGCGCCGCGAGGCAGCGTTCGCAGGGTGGCTTCCAGCTCGTCCCGGGCATCGACCGGATCGCAGCACGGACAGTCAGGCCACGGCAGGTACAGCCAGCGGCCGGGCTGACGCAGGAAGCGGCGGTATCGGTCAAACGCTCGGGAAAAGCTTTCCGGCCACAGCTGGCGAGTCTCCGCGGCTTCGATCGCGAGCTGCGTTCTTCTGCTGACACCGGGAATCGGGACTGTCGATCGGCGATCGCGGGTCTGGGGTCGATCGGCGCGCACCGCGCCAGGCCTCTTACGAGGCATTGCCCCCTCGGGACGACGTCATGTCGGCAGGATGCCACATCGGCCGAGTGCCGTCATCCAACTCGGCCAGCTGCAGGGGTCTCAGTACGTACGGCCCTTCCAGCCAGTCCGGCGGCGAGCCGAATCCAGCGTCATCAGCGTGTACAACGCGGCGGTGAACGGCAGCCACACCCCCGCGATCAGGGGCTGCCGGTAATACCGGGCCACCGGCACGAACGTCGCCGCCATCAGGAACCAGGCCACGGCGGCTTGCCACGCGCCGGTCAGCGCCAGCACTGGCGGGGCCAGGAAAACGACGATCATGCCGACCACGGTTCCGGCCAGCAGCAATGGCGAGTGCCGGAGCTGGGTGTAGGCGCTGCGGGCCACCATCTGCCACAGGTCGGCGAGCCGCGGATACGGCCGGACGCTCCAGACTTTCGAGGCGTAACCCAGCCAAATCCGGCCACCCGCCGACGCGACCGCCCGGGCGAGTGCGACGTCGTCGATGACCGCACCGCGGATCGCCTCGATCCCGCCAGCGCGTTCGAGCGCGGAGCGGCGGACGAGGACGCATCCGCCGGCCGCGGCGGCGGTGCGCCAGCGGGCGGAGTTCACGCGGCAGAAGGGGTAGAGCATCGCGAAGAAGTACACGAACGCGGGCACGATCAGCCGTTCCCAGAACGTTGCGGTGCGCAGAACGGCCATTTGAGATACCAGGTCCCGTCCGCTGGTGGAAGCGGCGACGAGGGTTTCCAGCGAATCGGGGCCGTGTGAGATGTCAGCGTCGGTCAAGAGGAGGAAGTCGACGTCTCCGGCTTCGCGGACGCCGTGCGCTACGGCCCAGAGCTTGCCAGTCCAGCCGTCCGGTGGTTCGCCGGGGCTCGTGACAGCGAGCGGGAGTCCATTCGGGACAGTCAGCGAGCGGGCAACTTCCGCGGTGTCGTCGGTGCTGCCGTCGTCTACGAGGATGACTCGCGCGTCGCCTGGATAGGTCTGGCGGAGCAGGGTGGGCAGGGTTTCCGGAAGCAGTTCGGCCTCGTCGCGGGCGGGCACCACGATGGCGACGGACGGCCAGACGTCCGGACGGACCAACTTGGGCAGGCGTTGCTCGGTGCGCCAGAACCAGCCGTGGCAGAACGCGAGCCCGGCCCACACCGCCAGCGTCGCCCACGCGAGGACCGTGCTCATGCGCGGAGTGTAGTGACTGGAAGCAAACTGACAGGTCGCTCCCAGCGGACTCATAGAAACGCGGCTGAGACTGGGTGTTCCCACCACCGGAGAGGACCCCGGCATGGACCCGGACATCAGGAAACGGCAAGAAGAACGGGCACGCGTCCGGCATCGGACCGCGTTCGTCACGGCGGTCGCGGCAGTGCTCGGAGTCGCGGCGGCCGGAGGCATCGGCTACGGACTGACCGCGGCTGGGTCGGCCAGAGGGACCACTTCGACCGGTGACAGCACCGCCTCCACCGGTACTGGAACGAGCACTCAGGACCAGCTGCAGGCGCCCGCGCAGGAGCCCGGATCCGGCACCGGGCACGCGCACACCGGATCGGGCGCGTCGTGACCGGGCCGTATTCGGCGGCGTTCCCGGCGCTCGGCACGACCGCGCGGGTGCTCGTCACCGAGGAGACCGCGCTCGGTCCGGCGACCGCGCTGCTGCGGACGCGGCTCGCCGAACTGGATCGGGCATGCAGCCGATTCCGGACTGATTCGGAGATTTCGGCACTCCACCGGGCCGCGGGCCGGGAAGTGGAGGTGAGCCCGCTGCTGGCCGACGCGCTGTCGGCGGCGTTGCGGGCTTCGTGGCTGAGCGGCGGTCTGGTCGATCCGACGGTCGGCGGGTCGCTGGCGGCGCTCGGCTACGACCGGGACTTCGCCCAGATCACCGACGGGCCCGCAGCGACGCCAGTTCCCGCGCCGGGCTCGCATTGGGTGTTGTTCGAACCGGCCCGGCGCATTGTCGTGCTGCCGCGCGGCGTCACGCTGGATCTCGGCGCGACCGCGAAAGCCTTTGCGGCGGACCAGACTTCCGCTGAGATTGCCCGCCGCTACGGCTGCGGCGTGCTGGTGAACCTCGGAGGCGACCTCGCTGTCGCGGGTCCGGCTCCGGCAGGCGGCTGGCAAGTGGCGATCGGCGACGACCACAGCGACGCGGTCGCCCACGCCGGTACGACGATCACGCTCACCAGCGGCGGCCTGGCGACGTCGGGGGTCGCCAGGCGGACCTGGCGGCGCGGCGGTCGCGTGGTGCACCACATTGTCGATCCGCGGACGGGCGAATCGGCGGATCCGTGCTGGCGGACGGTGTCCGTGGCGGCGAAGTCCTGTGTGGACGCCAACACGGCCAGCACGGCTTCCGTGGTGCTCGGCGTGGCGGCATTGGAATGGCTGGGGGCGCGGAGATTGCCCGCGCGGCTGGTGAGTTCGCGCGGCGCGATTCGGACTACAGCGGGCTGGCCGGGGGACCGCCGGGAGCGTGCATCGTGAGTTCCGCGCTCTGGTACTTCAGCCGTGCCACCGGAATCGTCTCGCTGGTGTTCTCGACGGCCGTCGTGGTGCTCGGATTCCTCAACTCCGGACGGTTCGCGACCCGGCGGTGGCCGCGCATCGCCCTCGCGGACCTGCACCGGAACCTCGCCCTGACCAGCCTCGTTTTCTTGGGCGCACACATCATCTTCGCGATCGTCGACGGCTATGTGGACCTCGGCTGGCTCGCTGCCGTCGTCCCGTTCGTCTCGGGCTACGAGCCGTTCTGGATCGGAATCGGTGCGGTAGCGGTGGATTTGCTGCTCGCCATCGTCGTGACGAGCCTGCTGCGGACCCGCATTCCGCCGCAGCTGTGGCGCGCGGTGCACTGGCTCGCCTACTTGTGCTGGCCGGTCGCGCTCGCGCACAGTGTCGGCCTCCTCGCGTCCGACAGCGCACGTCCGTTGCTGATCGCGCTCGACATCGCGTGCCTGGTCGCCGTGCTGGCCGCGGCGAGCGTGCGGTTCGGCAGTACCAGTCCCGACACCGAGGCGCGTCGCCTCTCGCCACTTCGGAGGTGACACGTGCTTCCCTTGCACCGGAACAACCTTTCCGCCCATCTGTCCGTCCACGGTGGTCTTCCCGGCAACCTGGATCGCAACGCAGTGATCCACGAAATCGACGCCGCCGGTATCCGCGGTCGAGGCGGAGGTGGCTTCCCTGCCGCGGCAAAGCTGCGCTCTGTCGCACCTGGACGGTCCATTGTGGTTGCCAATGGTTGCGAGAGCGATCCCTTCAGCAGTAAGGATCGTGCTCTGCTGGAGCTTGCGCCGCACCTGGTGCTGGACGGAATCCAGGTCGCGGCTCGCGCAGTCGGCGCCACCGAGGCTTTCCTCTGCCTGCACGAAGGGAATCGGAGTGTACTGGCCGCTTTGGCGGAACGCCGCGACCCGGTGCCGGTGAAGCTGGTCGCGGTCCAGCCCCGCTACGTCGCCAGCGAGGAAACCGCGCTGGTGCATTTCCTGGGCACTGGCGACGTCCGCCCGACCGGAAAATTCCCGCGCCCGGCCGAACGCGGCCTGCGCGGTCGTCCGACACTAGTCCAGAATGTCGAGACCTTGGCCCGGTTCGCGCTTGTCGCCCGAATCGGTGCGGACCGCTATCGCTCTGTCCACACTGACCTGGTCACCGTCACCGGAGCGGTCGCTCGCCCCGGTGTGCTGGAAGTCCCGGCCGATACCCCGATTTCCGGAATCCTCGCCCGCGCTGGCGGATCCATTGCCGCGCAAGCGGTTCTGATCGGCGGGTATGGCGGAACCTGGATGCCGCGCTCCCTGGCCGACCCTCTGCCCCTGGGGCGGGAACCGGGGCTGTCTTCGGTGCATCTGCTTCCCGAACCGAACTGCGGTATCGAGGTGACCCGGAATATTCTTTCCCGGCTGGCCGCTGAATCGGCCCGCCAATGTGGACCGTGCATGTTCGGACTTCCCGCCATCGCTGCGGATTTCACCGACTTGCTGGCCGGTCGGGACGCGACCGGTCGCCTGGCGCGCCGTCTTCCGCTCCTCAGTGGACGGGGCGCGTGCGCTCATCCGGACGGAGCGGTTCGCCTCGCTGCGAGCGCGCTGCGTGTTTTTGCGGCCGACTTTCGGGCTCATCTGACGGCTGGCTCGTGCCGGATCACGGCGGGTGCGGCATGAACCAGTTGAGGGTCGACCCGATCGCCTGCCGGGCACACGGTTTGTGTGCGGACGTCCTGCCGGAACTGATCACTGTGGACGAATGGGGTTACCCGTTGGTACGCGGGGAAACGGTGCCCGAATCGCTGCTGGCCGAGGCTCGAAAGGCGGCTGCGGCCTGTCCGGCGTTGGCGTTGCGGCTACGAAAAACGTAGAAACGGCAACGCCAACGCCGGATTCAGTGGCTATTCAGCAACGCCACCAATCCTGGATGGCTCCTATTGCCAGCGCGGCCAAGGGCGCGAGGGCAAGCAGTGTTGATGCGAACGAAGCCAACGGAACTCCTTGCGAGGATCATGTACGCTTTTCATGTTTCGCAACGTGGATATCAGTTGCGACCAGGCCGCCAGGATTTTTCTGCGGACACACCTCCGGGGGTCTACCCAGAGTGGGTGTCGGCAATTGCAGGCAACCTCGGTGTGATGATCCTGCCGCAAGGACGGGTGAACTGTTTCGGCGCCCCCGCTTATCGGCTCTGGCGGATTACGGAACGCCGGGGCGCAGGCATGGCCACGGTGCTTTCCTGGTCGGTCTCGCCGTCCCTGGCCTGCGGAATCGGGTGCGGGTCCCGGGCCGCCGCCAGCCGCTCCTCGACGCGGTCGGCCTTGGCGTCCCGGCCGCGGCCCCGGTAGAAGGCGGCGGCGCGAGTCCAGGCGTCGACGGCGTCCTCGCGATTTCCCCGCGAGTAAAGGATCTCGGCGAACGCTTCCAGTGCCCGGGCCTGTCCCGTCGCGTTGTGCGCCCGCGCGGCCAGCTCGACCGCTTCCTGCGACAACCTCAGCGCGGCCCGGTCGTCCCGTTCGGCCGCGGCGAGCCGGGCCTGCACGGTGCGCAGCCGCATCCCGGCGGTGAGATCGCCGGCGATCTGGGCCTGCGCCAGTTGGCAATGCCGGTGCGCGACGGCGAATTCCTCCTGGCCGAGATGGAGTTCGGCCAGCGTGATGTAGGTGGCTGCTTGGCCGGACGCGTCGCCGGTGAGCGTTCGCAGGTGCAGGGCGCGGTGGTAGTGCGGCAGCGCCTTTTCGTACTGGTCGAGTTCGGCGAGCGTTTCGCCCAGATACTGTTCCGCCTTCGCCTCGCGGACCCGGTCGCCGTTGCGTTGCGCGTGCGTGATGCAGCGGCGGAGGAGCGCGATCGCTTCCGCGTGGCGGCCGGTGGCCCGGTGCAGGCGGGCGCGGTTGACGTTGATCGTGAGCTTCGCTATCGGAGACTCGTCGTCGATGGCCAGTTCGAGGGCCCGGGCCAGCGCGTCCTCGGCCGCTTTGTGGTTGCTGAGCGTGAGATGCAGTTCCCCCAGATCGTTGAGGGTCGACCCTTCCGCGTGAGAGTCCTTGTTCGCTCGCGCGGCCCGGGCGGCGACGGCCAGGCCGGTGATCATCTCGTCGTAGAAGCCGTAGACGACGAAGGTGTCGTGCATGAGATGCGGAAGGGTGCAGGCGTAGTCGAAGAGCCGATGTTTCTCGGCGATCGCCGCCAGCGCGGTGAGGTTGGTGCGTTCGCGGAGGAACCAGCGATGGGCGGCGGCCGAGGTCTCGAACCGCGTCGGGCAGATTCCCGGTTCCGGGGCGAGCCGCGGCGGTCGGTCGCGGTGCGGGTGCGCCATCCGGTGCGCGTTGTCCGCGGTGCAACAGTAGTGCGACAGCAAGCGGCGCAACGGTTGCGGGTCGTAGTCCTGAGTGCTCAGCGTCTGCGCGTAGCGGTGGAAGATCGAGACGATCCGGTACCGGTCCGTGTCGCCGGGCTGGTCGATCAAGTGCAAGGCGACCAGGGTTTCCAGTGCCCGCCGGGTTTCCGCGGCGGGCCGGCCGGCCGCGGACAGCAGGGTGTCGACGTGGATCTCCGCGCCGGGGTGGTGGCCGAAGAGCCGGAAAACGGCCTGGCTCGGCGGTTCGAGCATCTGGTACGACGAGGAAAACGCGGCGCGCAGGCTTTGGTCGTCGCCGTCGTCGCCGATGCTCAAGAGCATTTCCGGGTCGCGCAACTGGTCGAGCATGGTGCTGAGGCTCAGCCCCGGGCGGCGCACGGCGCTCTCGGCGATGAGCGTGAGCGCGAGCGGCAGGCCGTCGCAGAGGTGCGCGATCCGGCGGGCCGCGTCGGGTTCCCGCTCGCCGCGGCCGCGCAGGCGCCGGACGAACAGGTCCAGCGAATCGCGGTCGTCGAGGCGGTCGAGGCTGAGGGCGGAGAGTTCGTGCCGCCGGGTCAGCGCGCCGAGCCTGCGGCGCGAGGTGACGATCACCGCGCATTCGGACAGGACGTCCAGCAGCCGGTCGACGTGCTCGGAGTTCTCCGCGTCGTCGAGGATGACCAGGACGGAACGGCCGGCCACCTGCTTGCGCAGCACCGCGGCGCGGGCCGTCGCGTCCACGACGTGGTCGACGGGATAGCCGAGTTCCTGGAGCAGCCGGTCGACGATGTCGGACGGCTCAAGGCGCGGGGCGGGGCCGAAACCGTGCAGGTCGAGGTAGATCGTCCCGTCCGGGAACCAGTCCGCGGCCCGGTGCGCCCAGTGGACCGCGAGGCTCGTCTTGCCGATTCCGGGCGGGCCGCTGAGCACGACAGCGGGTGCCCGGGCCGGCGAGCCGGGCCGGAGCCACTGGTCCAGCGTTTCCATCGCGCCGGCGCGGCTGATGAACCCGCGCAGATCGCGGGGGAGCGGATGGGACGGCGGCGCGGTCCGGCGCACCGGCGTGACGGCGGGCGGCGCGGGCGGGTTCTCGTAGCGGTCCTGGACCTCGGCGTGGAAGGCACGCAGCACGGCCGCAGCGGTGTCGTCGGCGGCGTCGCGGAATCGCCGGTGCGCGTCGAGGTAGTAGGTCATGGCCTGTTGGGACTGCCCGAGCGCGTAGTAGACCTGGAGCTGGAGCTTCACGAAGGCCAGCCGGGAGGCGTGCTCGGGGGCCAGTTCCTGCAGCCAGCCCGCGGCCTCGTCGGCACGGTCGAGCGTCAGCAACTGGCTCGTCAGGAATTCTCGCGCGGGAAGCAACATGGATTTGACTTTGTCCTCGCGCCAATTGCCCGCGCGTTCGGTGCGCAGCTCCGCCAGCGGCTCGTCGCGCCACAAGGAAAGCGCGGAAACAGCTGATTCGTACGCCGTTTCATGATCGCCGGAACGGGCCGCGGCGTGCGCATTTCGCATTATTTCCCGGAAAACGGAGACGTCCACCAATCCCTCGTCGAGATCGGCCAGATAGCCGTCGCCGGACCGGGCGACCGAGGCGGGCACGTCCGCTTCGGGAAGGGCTTCGCGCAGCCGGTGAACCGCCTTGTGCAGGGCTTCTTGCGGGTTGCCCGGCAGATCGTCGTCCCAGAGCCACGAGATGAGGGTGTCCTGGGAAAAGCGCTGGCCCGGCCGGGTGAGCAGGATCGCGAGAATATTCCGGGTTTGCCGCCGGCCCCACTGCTCATTCATCTTCCCGTGCATCCGCACCGCAGTCTGCCCGAGAATTCCGTAGGCGAAGTCCATTCGACGTCCTCCCTCGTCGATTGCCCAGTTTCGCATCTATCCGGTGAATCGGCGACCGGTTCGGGACAACGATCATCCGGGGAATTGTCTTGTCCGGTTTCGGTCCGCTTTGTGTCCGGCGGCGGGAAGCGTCCGGTCAGGACCGCGCCGCAGCCTCGGCTCGTCGGCTTGGTTCTGGACGGAGGGGATGAGGATGGCGCACGACGTATGGGTCCGCGGCCCGATCGGTCTCGACGCCGCTTCGCGGGTGACGCGGCCGGGCTGCCGCACCGTGCTGGCGGTCGTTCCGACGGTGACGGCGGGGACGCGGCTGGTCGAGCTGATCTCGCTGCTCGAACGGGATCTTCGGGTGCAGGTGATGTTCACCGTGCCGCACAGCACCGATCGGTGGGCGGGGGTCGAGGAGTACGTGGGGGCGCAGGACGGGCTGTTGCTGCCTTGGGAGCAGGCGGTGGCGCACCGGTTCGATCTCGTCTTGGCGGCCAGTCATCGGCATCTCGACCAGGTGCGCGGGCCGCTGCTGCTGATCGGGCACGGAATCGGAGGCGCTCGGCCGCGCCGGTTCAGCCGCAAGGCGGGAGGGGCGACGGTCGAGACGACTGGACTGGACCGGGAGCTGATCACCTTCCGCGGGCGGGTGCTTCCGGCGGTGCTCGGCCTCGCGACCGAATCGGAAGTCGACGTGCTGCGGGAGCGGTGCCCGGAGGCGGTGCCCTCGGCAGTCGTGGCCGGTGACCTGTGTTTGGACGTGCTGCGCGCGGCGGGCGGACGGCGGGAGCGATACCGGCGAGCTCTGGGCGTCGGCTCGCGGCGGCTGGTGGTGCTCAGCTCGACCTGGTTCACTGACTCGGCGTTCGGCCGTGTCCCGAAGATGTACGAAGTGCTCGTGAACGCGCTGCCGAAAGACTGTTACGCGGTGGCGGCCGTGCTGCATCCGAACATCTGGGCGGTGCACGGACGGCGGCAGGTCACCGCCTGGCTAGGCGGGTGCCGGGGGCTGCGCGTGATCCCGCCCGAACAGGGATGGCAGGCGACCATGATTGCGGCTGACTGGGTGATCGGCGACCACGGCTCGACCACGGGCTACGCGGCGGCGATGGGGAGGCCGGTGACGCTCGCCGCGCTGCCGGACGGGCAAGCGCGGGCCGGAAGCGTCGCGGACATCGTGCGGGCGCGGACGAAACCGTTGGACGAGGAGCAGCCGTTCGAGGAGCAGGAGGAAGCCGCGATCGCCGCGGCCCCGCGGCTCGCCGCGGAGGTGCTGCCGGTCGTCAGCTCGAGGATCGACTGTTCGGCGGGGATTTTGCGGTCGGCGATGTACCAGCTGCTGGAGTTGCCCGAACCGCCTGCCCTGGCGTACCCGCCGTCGCCGGCGGTGCCCCGGCCGCTGGCTGGGTGGGACGCGTGAGCACCGGGGTCGTCCGGGTCGCGCTCGCGCTGCCCGGAGGTCGCGCGGTGCCGGTGCTGGTCGCCGACGTGGACCGGGCCGGATCTCGGTGCTCAGCCAGTGCCGACGTCGTGGTCCGGCGCAGCACGCGAGCCGTCGCGAGGTGCGAGGCCGACGAACTGAGAGCGGAGTGGCCGGGCGCGATCGCCGCGGCGGTGTGCTGGCCCGGCGGGGCCGTGTGGTCAGTGCGGCGGCTCGGCGGAGTCCCCGCTGAGGCGGCGGGCCGCGTCGAGATGGCGCTGGGCGCTTGCCTCATCGCCGTGGCCGCGTTCGAGATCGGCGAGCGCGGTGAGGACCTCGGCCTGGAAATGCGGTGACTGGAGGCGTTCGACGCCTTCGAGCGCGTGCAGGAGTTCGGCACGCGCCCGGGCGTAATCGCCCCGCCGGGCGTGGATCGCGGCGAGCGGGATGGCCGCGCGCGCGTGCTGGCCGGCGTCGTCCGCCTCGGCCATGATGGCGGCGGCTTCGGTCAGCTCCCGTACCGCTTCGTCCTCCCGGCCCAGTTTGATCAGCAGTTCGCCGCGGCGGCGCCGGGCCATGCCGACCCCGCGCGGAAGCCCGATTTCGGCGTGTTTCTCCGCACTGCGCTCGTACAGTGCCAGCGCTCCTTCGAGGTCGCCGCGGCCCCGGGCGTCCCGGGCCATTCGCGACAGTGCCGTGGCCTGCGTCGGGCCATGGTTTTCCCGGTCGCCGATCTCGAGTGCCGCGGTATGGTGGACGGCAGCTTTCTCGAACTGTTTCAATCGGTCGTAGACGTAGCCGACTTGGCTGTGCAAGCGGGCTTCCACCAACGGCTGATCGCATCGCCGGGCCGCCTCGATCCCCGCCGTGCACAGCTCCAAGAACTGGTCGTAATCCCGGTGGTGCAGGAAAAATCCCCACGACGCCTCGGCGAGCTGCCACAGTTCCTCGTCCCAGCCGTGCGCCGAGGCGGCTTTCGCGACGGCGTTGATCACCGGCCGGTCCCGGCGCCACCAGTTCACCGCGTGGTCGCGGTCGGCGAAAGATCCTGTCGCCGCAACGGTTTCTGCCGCGAAGGTCGGCCGGAACGGGTGGATGAGCGCGCTCGCGGTGACGGTCTGGTCGCGGTACCAGCGGGTGTACCGGTGGACGAGATAGTTCCGGTCCGCTTCGGCGTCTTGGCGTTCCGCGCGCACGCGGGCGTCGTGGCGGACGACATCGTGCTGTGCCACGGTTTCGTCCTCCAGTTCGTGAAGGAGGTTGGCTTCGATCAGTTCGTCGACGGCGTCGTCCAGATGGGCGGGCGAACTCTGCAGGGTGTCCGCGAGCGCGTCGACGGGGTGGTGCGGGCCGGGCAGGATGCCGCACGTGCGGTAGAGCCGGGCCGCCGAATCGTCGAGGGCGGCGTAGGAGGCGTCGAAAACCGTTGCCAGGTCGGTGAAAGCGCCGAAGCGCCGGGTGCGTCCGCGGCGGGCTTCCTGATGCGGGTTGCGGCGCGGCCGGACGCGCAGTCTCGCTCCGGTGATGGTGAGCGCCAGCGGGAGGCCGGCGCACGCGGTCAGCAGATTTTCCGCGTCCTCTTGGCTGATCTGCCGCTGCCCGGAACGGCGGACGAGCACTTCGCGGGCCGGTTTGTCCGGAAGCGGTTCCAGCGGAAGGATTTCCGCGCCGTCCAGCGCGAGGCTGGTCAGCTGGGACCGGCTGGTGACGAGCACGAACGCGCTCGCGCTGGACGGCAGCACGGCGCGGGCGTCGGCGCTGTGCACGACGTCGTCGAGCAGCACGGCGAACCGGCGATCTGCCGTCACCGCACGGAATTCGGCGGCCCGCTGGGCGAGCGCAGCGGGAATGTCGTCGGCCGGAACGCCCAGCGCGGCGAGGAAACCGTGCAGGACGCCGCTCGCGGATTCCGCGGTTTCGGTTCCCTCGGCGGAAAATCTGGCGCAGAGGATGCCGTCCGGGAAGCGGGCGCGGTGGGTGTGCAGCCAGTGCAGGGCGAGTGCCGTTTTGCCGATGCCGCCGACACCGGTGAGCACGACGACCGACGGGGCCGGGTCGGAGCGGAGCCGGATTTCGTCCAGCCGGGCGAGTTCCGCGGTGCGGCCGAGCAGCACGGGCGGCGCGGGCGGAAGCTGGACCGGCGCCCGCACTGGTCTGTGGGACGTCACTGCTCCTGGCCGCGTTTCACTCATTCCACACCCCCGATTATTCCTCCTTACCGGCTCTGGGCGTCAAAAGGAACGGAACGAGTCCGGAATCACCCACCCTCTACGGGTGATCAATGCCGCGGGCTCTCGCCGGACTTGCGCCGTTCGAGTGCGTTCTGCCCGCCGTGCGGGCGGATAGTGACTTTTTCCCGCAGCAGCAAGCGGCGGATGGTTCCATAGGACGCCTGATGCGCGTCCGCGATGCTCTGGATAGTCGAGCCGGATTCGTACTCGCGGACTATTCTCGGCACGTCGAGTTCACGGCGCACGCCTTGCCGGATTTCCGGCAGAACCGCGCCTTCCTGCCGCAGCAGCCGTCCGGTCCAGCTGAGCGACAGCCCGTGTTCCCGGGCGATCTCGGTGATCGACGCGCCGGCCCGCCAGGATTCGAGCATCCGGCGATTCCGCTCGGCCCGATGTGTTCGCGCCTCGTCAGGCGTGTCCATGCAAGCGCTCCCACTGCTGGGATTTGACGTGCTCGACCCTCCATTATCAGCCTCGCGGAGCCGGACTGTGAACCTACGAACGGGGCGCATGCTCGGACATTGTTTGTCCGCAACTGGTAACACAAGTGTGCGCCAGGCGCGTTGAATTAATTACTCAGGCAGGTGTAAATATCCTGAAAACGTATCAATTCATCCAGTCGAGAGAAGAATCCGCTGCCCGGTGGATCAGTGCGGCACCCACAGTGTCACCCGGGTGCCGTGCCCCGGCGTCGATTCCACCTGCCCCCGGCCGCCCACCTCCGCCAGCCGCGCTTCGATCGACTGCCGGATGCCGAACCCCGGGCCGCGTTCGCGCACGTCGAAGCCGCGGCCCTGGTCCCTGGCGACGACCGCGGTCCCGCCGTCGCGTTCCTCCACCCGGAGCACGACCCGGCTCGTCCCGGCGTGTTTCACCGTGTTGCGCAGCGCTTCCCGCACCGCCTCGCACATCGCGGTGCGCCGGTCGGCGGAAAGGCGGTCGTCGTCGGCGAAGTCGGCGGCCACCAGCTGGGTGCGCAGGCCCTCGCGGGCCATTTCGGCGGCGACGTCGGCCAGTTCGACCACGAAACCGCGTCCGTTGCGCGGTTCGATCGGCTCGGTGATGCTCCGGCGGAGTTCGGCCGCCTCGGCGTGCGCGACCGAACGCAATTGGGCGAGCCGTTCGGCGGCGTGGTCGGCGTCGTCGGACGGGGAGATCGCGAGCGCCTCCAGCGTCTGCAGCACACTGTCGTGCAGCAGCCGCTGGGTGCGCTTGCGTTCGGCTTCCTGGCCGCGGCGCAGGCCGATGTCGAGCGCGAACCGGGTGCCGACGCCCAGCAGCACCAGTATCCCGCACGCCACCACGATCGCCACGGCCAGCGCGACCAGGCAGCCGAGCGACCGGTTGAGCGCGAGCGGATTGTCCGGCCGCAGCCCGCCCGCCACGGTCAGCAGGACGCGCACCGGGACGGCCGCGGCGAGCAGCAGCAGCGCCGCGGGCAGCCCGGACGTCCCGGCCCACATCGCGACCGAGCCGACCAGCCACGTCCAGGTGACGTCGATCGCGAACGGCTGCACCGCGTCCGGCGCGAGCACCGCGACCGCCAGGTTCAGCGCGAACCCGGCGCAGAGGTCCGCGGTGAGCACCCGCCGCGTGCGCCGGGCGGGCAGGCCGCCCGAACGCAGCAGCCACCACAGGAACCCGGCGTTCGCGGCGACGCCCAGCGCGGCCGCGGGCAGCACCGGAAACAGTCCGGCGCTGCCGTTGGCCGCGGCGAAGCCGATGAACACCTTGACGAACGCGGCGATCCGGTAGGCGACCGGCACGACCACCCAGTACCGCGCGGCACGCGCCAGCGTCGCGTCGCTGACCGCGGCGAGGTCCTCGCCGGAGTCCGGCCGCTCCGGCGGGCTGCCGCGGTGCAGCAGCGTCCGCACGAATTCCCGGCGTGGTACGGCAAAACCCGGTCCGGGCATCGTCCCTCCCCGTGTCTTCGGCGAGGATATTCGATTGGTGTAGTCCAGTGTGGAAACGCCGGGTCACGCTCTGGACATGGTTAGCCGCCACAGGATCGTCCGCTCCCGCGAGCGCTGGTCGTGCAGCGGATCGGCACTGTCCGTGGCGCGCCGGTGCCTTGGCGTGGTTTCGCGCCGTCCGGCGACCTCCAGTCCGGCGGCGGAGATCCGGGCGAGCAGGTCGGCCCGGGTGCGCAGGCCGAGGTGTTCGGCGAGGTCGGACAGGATCAGCCAGCCTTCGCCGTGCGGCGTCAGATGGTCGCGCAGGCCGTCCAGGAAGCGGTTCAGCATGGCGGACGAGGCGTCGTAGATCCCGAGTTCCAGCGCCGAGGACGGTTTTCCCGGCAGCCAGGGCGGATTGCAGACGACCAGGTCGGCACGCCGTTCGGAGGGCCAGAGATCGGCTTCGAGGACACGGACCTTCCCGGACAGCCCGAGCCGCCTCAGGTTGTCCCGCGCGCAGCGCACCGCGCGCGGATTCAGGTCGGTGGCCAGCACTTTCGCGGCTCCGCGCCGGGCGAGGATGGCGGCGAGCACGCCGGTGCCGGTGCCGAGATCGAAAGCGACCGGGGAACCCTTGCCCGGCAAAGGTTCCTGCGCGACAAGATCGAGGTATTCGCTCCGTGTCGGCGTGAACACGCTGTACGCCGGATAAATCCGAGCGGCTAAAGCGTTGATGTGGATGCCTTTCTGATGCCATTGATAAGCGCTGAGGGCGCCGAGCAGCTCACGCAGCGAAAGCACTGTGCCGGGCAAACCGCCGAACGCGTGCTCGCAGGCAGCGTGGATGTCGGGGGCCCGGCGGAGGTGCAGTGAATGGTCTTCCTCCACTGCGACCAGGACTTTCCCCAGCAGTGCCGCGCGTTTCGAGCGTGCGGAACGCATCTGCGCGAAGGACCCCGAGCGCTGCGGCAGCCGCCGGTCCATCGCGCGCACGAGCTGTCGTGCGTTGGGAAAGTCGCCGCGCCACAGCATTCCGGTGCCAGCGCGGGCGAAGCGCAGCGCCGCCGCCGCGGTCAGCCGGTCGTCGACGACGACGATGCGGCCCGGCGGCGGGGTTCCGGTTCCGGAATGCCAGCGGGCGGTGCGGGTAGTTCCGTTTTCGGTCCACTGAACGGTGGACATGAATGCTCCCGGGGAAGGGTCGAAGGGCCAGTCAGCCGTCGACGCTTCGCGGAGAGCAGGCGAGGATTCCCGCCGGTCAAGACAGCGGCGAACCCGCGTGCTCCCGCGAAACGCGGGAGCAGCGGTCGCCGAGAACCATGCCCATCAGCACGGCACATCACATCCTTCGCGGAAAACTCAGTGGTGGGTAACGGAATGGTGCGTCGTGCCGGTGCTGTGGCCCTTCGTCGCGACGAAGTAGACGATCGCCGCGATCACGATCAGCGCGAGCACCACCGCGACGGCGATCTTGACCTTGCTCCACGGACGCTGGCCGTGGATCTCCCCGGTGACGCCGTTGACGAGGATCTGCCAGTTCTTCCCGGCGTACACGTAGGTCGCGACCCATACCGGGAGCAGCATCAGCTTGAACGTCACGTTGTTGTGCTGAGTGTCGACCGAGTTCAGCTGCTGGGTGTCGCCGCCGATGTCGTGCTTGCAGTCGTCGGCGATGACCGGCGCCATCCGGTTTTTCGCCTCTTCGAAGCCGGATTCCGGTTCCACGTCGTACCGCAGCGCGAAATGCCCGGAGAGGAACTGCGGCTGGTACGGCGCGGAGTCGAGCAGCGGCCACGGCGCGAGCTTGTCCAGCTCCGGCAACGGCAGCTGGGTGCTCGCCGGCACCAGCACGTCGTCGAAGTTCCGCGCGACCTGCCCGCGCGCCGGGTACCAGCGGGTATGGCGCACCTGACGCGTCTTGCGCTCGCCGTTCTCGTAATAGCTTTCGGTGACGTAGTAGTACTCGCCGCGCGCGCCGGTGTACACCGACACGGTCTGCGAGTCGTACGTCCAATGCGGGATGTACGTGCTCTTCGTGGACTCGGCCGTGGTGACCTTCTTCAGCGCGGTCGGCGCGAACCAGCGCGAAGACGTCCACTTCTTCAGATGCGTGCTCACCGCGGGACGGTCGAACGCGAACGGCAGCACGCCCTCGGGCACCAGCTGCCCGGACGCTCCCGGGTCGATGACCAGCGGCGCCCCGCAGAACTGGCACATGCTGGCGGTCTCGTTGGTTTCCGTCCTGGCCGCGCACCGCTGGCAGACGAAGACGTACTTGCCGATCGAGCCCACCGGCTTGCGCGCCAGGTTCGCCAGCTCGGCGAACGGGATCTCGCGGATCTGCCGGTCCCCGGCGGCGATCTCCTGCCGGAACCCGCAGTACGGGCACTGCATGGCCGTCGTGCCCGGCGCGAACTCCAGCCGCGCGCCGCAGCCGCCGCACGGATAGGTCGTGTTGGCCACGCCGCTCTGCTGAGAACGTGGGTCAGTCATGGGTCCCCCAGAACGGTCGGTGCGGCTCAGGACGGCGGCAGCGGCGGCGGGGTCGCGCCGAACAGCGCCGACACCTCCGGCACCTGCGCGGCCGGCGTCCACTGCGCCATGCCCGCCTTCCACACCAGCGTGTCCTTGGCGAGCGTGCCCGAGGAGATCTGCTGGCCGAGTCCCGCGCGGTCGAACGGGCCGAGCTGCTGGCCGTTCGCGCCGACGAACCACTGCTCGCCCTGCGGCAGCGGCGGCGGCATCTGCGGCGGGGCTTGCTGCTGGTACTGCGGCTGCTGGTATTGCTGGGGAGCCTGCTGCTGGTACTGCTGCTGCGGGGCGGGCTGCTGCTGTGGTCCGGCCGCGCGCTGGCCGAGCGCCATGCCGAGGCCGATGCCCAGCCCCTCGCCCGCGCCGCCCTGGTTGTTCGCCGCCGCCTCGATCGCGTTCGCGGACTGGAACTTCGTGTACTGGTCGAGGTCGCCGACCACGCCCATCTGGGTCCGCTTGTCCATCGCGGCCTCGACCTCGGGCGGCACCGAGATGTTCTCGATCATGAACTTCGAGATCTCGATGCCGACCTCGCGCAGTTCGAGGTTCAGCGCGTTCGCGATCTTGCCGGAGATCTGCTCCTGGTGGGTGACCAGGTCGAGCATCGGCACCTGGGCGGCGGCGATCGCGGGCCCGAGCTTGCTGATCACCATGCTGCGCAGGTAGTCCGACACCTCTTCGGTGCGGAACTGCGGGTCGGTGCCCGCCAATTCCTTCAGCAGCGCGACCGGCTCGACCACGCGGACCGCGTAGCCGCCGAACGCGCGCAGCCGGACCATGCCGAACTCGGCGTCGCGCAGGATGACCGGGTTCTGCGTGCCCCATTTGAGGTCGGTGAACTGCCGGGTGTTGACGAAGTACACCTCGGCCTTGAACGGCGAGTTGAAGCCGTACTTCCAGCCCTTCAGGGTGGACATGACCGGCATGTTCTGCGTCTGCAGCGTGTACATGCCCGGCGGGTAGGCGTCGGCGACCTGGCCCTCGTTGACGAACACCGCGGCCTGCGATTCGCGGACGGTCAGCTTGGCGCCCATCTTGATCTCGTTGTCGTAGCGCGGGAAGCGCCACACGATGGTGTCCCGGCTGTCGTCGGTCCACTCGATGATGTCGATGAACTCGCCGCGGATCTTGTCGAAAATGCCCACGTCTGACCCCTCGTCGCGTTGCCTCGTGCCCGCGGGCCACAGTACAGTGCGCGACCCGCCGCGGATCACTCCGGCGCGGCCGCTTCGCGCCAAAAGTCCTGCAGGTACGGGATGCCGCCGGGCCCGTCCACCCCGCGCTGGGTGAGCAAGATCGCGACTGAACCGGTCGAGGGCGTCAGGTAGGCGCTGGTTCCGGTGCCGCCGACCCAGCCGTAGCGGCCGGGGGTCTGCCACGGCTGCTTCGGCGCGACGTCGACGGAGCCGCCGAACCCCCAGCCCTGGCCATCGAGGAAGACCGGGTTGGCCGCGATCTGCTCGGCGGTGAGGTGGTTGGCCGTCATCTGCCGGACCGATTCCTTCGACAGCAGCCCGTTTCCCTCGGAAAGGATCATCCGGGCAAAGCGGTGCCAATCGTCGGCGGTGCCGGCCAGCCCGCCGGATCCGGCCGGGAACGGCGGCACCTCGCGCCACTGGCCGTCCGGCGCGTCGGCCAGTTCCAGGCCGTCCTCGGCGGAGCGGTAGTAGCTGGCGAACCGGTGCCGTTTCGCGGCGGGCACCTCGAACGCGGTGTCGGCCATGCCGAGCGGTTCGAACACCCGCTCGGCGAGGAAGTCCGGCAGCGGCTGGCCGGACGCGCGGGCGATCAGGATTCCTTGCAGGTCAGCGCAGGTGTCGTACAGCCACGCCTCGCCGGGCTGGTGCAGCAGCGGGATGCGCGCCAGCCGGGCGAGCCATTCGCCGGGTTCCGGGCGCAGCCGCACCTCGCGGCCGTCGGTCTGCACTGTGGACAGCGCCTGGACCTGCGGCAGGGAGAAGTCCGACGGGAAGCCGTAACCGGCCCGGAAGGTCAGCAGGTCGCGGACGGTGATGGGGTTTTTCGCGGGTACGACGTCGTCGACCGGGCTGTGCGGCGTGCGCACGACCATCGGGGCGGCCAGTTCGGGCAGCCATTCGGCGATCGGGGTGTCCAGGCCGAACCGGCCGTCCTCGATCAGCATCAGCACGGCTGCCGCGGTGATCGGCTTGGTGATGGAGGCGAGCCGGAAGATGGTGTCGCGGGCCATCGGCGCGGTGCCTTCGACGTCGAGATGCCCGGCTGCCGTCACCTGGACGTCGTCGCCGCGCGCGACGAGGGCTACCGCGCCCGGGAGGAACCCGGAGTCGACGTGGCGGCGCAGGACTTCGTGCATCATCGTTCGTTCCCTTCGCGGGCGGATGTTCCGCGGGGTGGTCGCTGCCGGGGTTTCGCGCCGGACATCCGCCCGGCGCGGATCACTCTAACGGCGTAACGCGGTGCTCGGGTCCGAGATGAAGCACTTGCCCGGTCCAGTTTTCGCGCAGCCGCCGGTCGTGCGTGGCGGCGACGATCGCGCCCGGGCTGGTGCCGAGTGCGTCCTCCAGTTCGTCGCACAGCGTGGGGGAGAGGTGGTTGGTCGGCTCGTCGAGCAGCAGCAGGTGCGGCGGGTCGGCGATGAGGAGCGCGAGCGCGAGGCGGCGGCGTTGCCCGACCGACAGTTCGCCGACCGGCCGGGAGGCTTCGCGATTTGTCAGCAGTCCCAACGAGTTCAGCGGGACAGCGGCGACGCGTTCCGGGCCGAGCGCGGCGAGGTAGGTGGCGCGGGCGGTCCGTTGCGGGCGGGCGAAAATGGTGTCCTGGCTGAGGATTCCGACGGTGATGCTGGATTGGCGGACCACTCCTTCCGCGTCGAGTTTTCCGGCGAGGAGAAGCAGCAGCGTTGACTTTCCCGCACCGTTCGGGCCGGTGACCAGCAGCCGGGTGTCGGGCCGGATTTCGAGGCGGTCTACCGAAAGCCGGTCCGGCAGGTGCACATTCTCCAGCGTGACAACGGTTTCTTGCGGGTTTTCGACCGCCAGCGCTCGCGGGCGGAACCGGAGCGGCGGCGGTGGCGCGGGGAGCTGGGCGCGTTCGCGCTCGTCCAGCCGTCGCGTGGTGGCCCGGACCCGGCGCGAGATCTGGTGCTGCACCCGGCCGGACCTGCGGCCGAGACCCATTTTCTCGTTGTCCGGCGCGAGGCGGCCCGGCGCGACCCGATGCGCGGTGACACCGAGCGCGTCGCGCAGTTCCTCCAGTTCTTCCTGCTCCTCGGCGTATTGCCGTTCCCAGCGTTCGCGTTCGGCGCGTTTCCAGCCGAGGTATTCGGTGTAGGCGCCGCCGAAGCGCACCGGACCGTCCGGGGCCGGGTCGAGGTCGAGGATGTCGGTGCACACCGCGTCGAGGAACGCCCGGTCGTGGCTGGCGAACACCACGGCGCCGGGCAGTTCGCGCAGCTGCGCTTCGAGGAACGCGGCGGCTTCGGCGTCGAGGTGGTTGGTGGGTTCGTCGAGCAGCACCGCCGACGGACGGCGAACCAGCAGCCCGGCGAGCGCGAGCCGTCCGCGCTGACCGCCGGAAAGCGAACCGAGCGTCCGCCCGTGTTCGAGCGCGGCGAGCCCCAGCCCGGTGAGCACGACCTCCGCCCGCCGGTCCGCGTCCCACGCTTCGTGTTGCTGTGCCTGGTCGAGCAGTTCGGCGTACTCGGCCAGCAACGCGGCGTCTTCGGGCGCTTCGGCGAGCAGCGCGGCGACCCGGTCGAGTTCGGCCAGCACTTCGCGGGCCGCTGCGAGGGCCTGTTCGAGGACGTCGGCGACCGTTTCGGCCGGGTCGAACTGCATTTCCTGGTGCAGGAAACCCAGATCCGGCGGCCGCTCGACCTCGCCGCGATCCGGCGCGTCCACGCCCGCGAGCACTCGCAGCAACGTCGATTTCCCGGTGCCGTTCTCGCCGATCACCCCGATCCGGCGACCGGGGGCGGCGGTGACCGACACTCCGTCGAGCACGCGCCGTCCCCCGAGCACCCGCACGATCTCGTGCGCGCGCAGGGCGGTCATTCCGTGATCCCGGCCGTTTCCCGGAGCTGCCCGTTTTCCAGCCGCAGCCAGCGGTTGACGCCGATCTCGGCCAGGAACCGCTCGTCGTGGCTGACCACCACGAACGCGCCCTGGTAGGCGTTCAGCGCGCTTTCCAGCTGGCCGGCACTGACCAGGTCGAGGTTGTTCGTCGGCTCGTCGAGCAGCAGCAGCTGCGGCGCGGGTTCGGCGAACAGGACGCACGCGAGCGTCGCGCGCAGCCGTTCCCCGCCGGACAGCACCCCGACCGGCAGATGCGCCCGCGCGCCGCGGAACAGGAAGCGCGCCAGCAGGTTCATCCGGTCCGCGGGCAGCATTTCCGGTGCGGCGCCGGCAAGATTCTCCGCGACCGTGCGTTCGGAATCCAGCAGATCGAGCCGCTGCGACAGATACGCGATCCGCCCGTCCGCGCGGCTGATCTCGCCCGCGTCCGGCGCGAGGTCGCCCTGCATCAGCCGCAGCAACGTCGATTTGCCCACGCCGTTCGGCCCGGTGAGCGCGATCCTTTCCGGACCGCGGATCGACAGATCCGCGCCCTCGCCCGCGAACAGCCCGCGCACCCGAAGATGCTTGCCGTCAAACAACGTCCGCCCGGCCGGGACCGCCGTCTTCGGCAGTTCGAGGCTGATCTTCTGGTCCTCCCGCAACGACCGTTCCGCCTGGTCGAGCTTGGCTTTCGCCGCACTGACCCGCGCCGCGTGCGTGCCGTCCGCCTTTGCCGCGGACTCCTGCGCGTTGCGTTTCATCGTCCCGGCGAAAATCTTCGGCAGCCCCGTATTGGACAGATTGCGCTTCGCGTTGCTCGCCCGCTTGTCCGCGCGTTCCCGGGCCTGCTGCATTTCGCGCTTCTCGCGTTTGACCTCTTGTTCGGCGTTGCGGATGTTCTTTTCCGCGACCTCCCGTTCGGCCTGCACCGCTTGTTCGTATTCGGTGAAATTGCCGCCGTAGAACCGGATTTCGTCCGCGCCGAGTTCGGCGATCCGGTCCATCCGGTCGAGCAGCGCGCGGTCGTGGCTGACCACGAGCAGGCAGCCGGACCAGTCGGAAAGCACGCCGTAGAGCTGCTGGCGGGCGGTGTGGTCGAGGTTGTTGGTGGGCTCGTCGAGCAGCAGGACGTCCGGGCTGCGCAGCAGTTGCGCGGCGAGACCGAGGGAAACGACCTGGCCGCCGCTGAGCGTGCCGAGCAGCCGGTCGAGCGCGAGGTCGCCGAGCCCGAGCCGGTCCAGCTGCGCGCGAGTGCGGTCCTCGATGTCCCAATCCGCACCGATGGTGGTGAAGTGCTCCTCGGCCGCGTCGCCTCCCTCGACCGCCGTGATGGCCTTCAGGATCGCGTCGATGCCCAGCACCTCGGCGACGGTGAGTTCGGCGGTGAGCGGCAGATCCTGCGGGAGATAGCCGAGGACGCCGTCGACAGTGACACTGCCCGCGGCCGGTTTGAGCTGCCCGGCGATGAGCTTGAGCAGGGTGGACTTCCCGGCCCCGTTGGGCGCGACGAGCCCGGTCCGGCCGGCCGGGAAGGTGGCGGAGAGCTGGTCGAAGACGAGGGTGTCGTCGGGCCAGGAGAAGGAGATTCCGGACAGGACGATGCGGAGATCGGACATGTGAAGCCTCGCGGTGGATCGGCAGAGCGGTGCCCTGCTGGGTGTGCTGTGGACGACATGGGTAGGGCCATCCGCGACCTGCCGCCCGGCTGATGCCTGGGCTTCGCCCGACCTGGTCCGGCGGCGCGCTCGCGCCTGCCTGGGGTCGGTGTGCCTCGCCACCCGTGGGTCTCCTGACCTGCACGGGGAACCTCCACGCGCGGTCTGAGGCCGCGCAGGGATCAGCGAGGGGCCGGTGCCGTCATGGCCCGTGCCCCGGGCTCACCCGGAGATGTCGTCTTCACCCACCACGATAGAAATCCTCTTGGATCGAGTCTGCTGTCCGTCGGCCAGGATACCAGGAAGCGGGGGACGCGCATCCGGGTTCCACAGTGGACGGACGTCCCTCCGGCAACGGCGCCGCTTCCTCCGCTCCGTCAGCTCCTCCGGCGAAGGCTAGAGCTGTATTCCAGCGAGGTACTCCTTGACCGCCGAGAAGTCCCCGGCGTCGGAGATCAGGCCGACGTACCCGTCGGGACGAAGCAGGACCAGGGTGCGGTCGGTCGCGGAGTACGCCCGGGCGAGGTGTCCCGCGGAATCGGCGACCTCGTCGTCCGCGGATGGGCGAGCGACGACGTGGAAAGTGCGGACGTCGGCGTCGAAGCGGGGGCCGAAGTTCAGCAGGGTGAACTGGCCGCCGCGGGTGAGGTCGAACAGGCGGCGTTCGCCGGTCGCCGTGGTGAGGCAGGGGGCGTCGGGGGCGCGGTCGCCTG
Source organism: Amycolatopsis sp. NPDC054798 (assembly GCF_053611505.1). Lineage (NCBI taxonomy): Bacteria > Bacillati > Actinomycetota > Actinomycetes > Pseudonocardiales > Pseudonocardiaceae > Amycolatopsis > Amycolatopsis sp. NPDC054798. The sequence goes on from NZ_JBSHAM010000028.1 coordinate 82,202, forward strand.
CTCGGAGCTGGGCGGAATCGGCCCGGTCGTCGCGGGCCAGGACGGAGTCGCGGTAGTTGACGCTGAGCTGGGTCGTGGCTCGGTCGCTGCGGATCGGGATGCTCTTCTGCTCGGCGGCTTCGGCCATGCGCGCGGTCGACAGCCGCAGCACCCCGGCGGCGACCGGGCGGCGCTCCGCCTCGTAGGTGTCCAGCAGTTCCGGCGCCCCGGCGGCGAGTTTCCAGCCCAGGTTGTGCGCGTCCTGGATGCCGGTGTTCATGCCCTGGCCGCCTGCCGGGGAGTGCACATGCGCGGCGTCGCCGGCGAGGAAGACGCGGCCGTTGCGGTAGCGCTCCGCCAGGCGGGTGTTGGAGCGCCACAGTGACGTCCAGGCCGGGCTGGACAGGCGGAGGTCGGTGCGGCCGCTGCGCCGTTCGAGGATCGTCTGCAGGGTGGCGAGGTCGAGATCGGTCTCGCCGAGGACGGGCGCCTGGTACTGGAACAGGTCGGTGGACGGCAGCGGGCAGAGGCTGACGAATCCCTCGTCGCAGCGCCACATGTGCCAGGCGTCGCGGTCGAGGCCGTCGACGGCGAGATCGGCGATGATCATCCGGATCCGCTCGTCCGTCTCGCCTTCGAACGCGATTCCGGCCTGTTTGCGGACGACGCCGCGGCCGCCGTCGCAGCCGACCAGCCATTGCGCGCGGACGGTTTCGGTCTGGTCGCCGGTGCGCAGCACTGCCGTCACGGCGTCGGGGGATTGGTCGAAACTCTCGAGTGCGGTGCCGAATTCGACTGCTCCGCCCAGTTCGGCCAGCCGCAGTCCCAGTGTTTCTTCGACCCGCCATTGCGGGGTGATGACCGTTGCGGGATAAGGAACATCGGGCCGTTTCTCGTAGGTCGGGCCGCCGCTCGTCCGGCCGTCCGGATCGGTCAGCCGGATGGGCATCGCGGACTGGCCGTTGGCGAGGATGCGGTCGATGACGCCGAGGTCGTCGAACACTTCGAGACTGCGCGGCTGCAGCCCTTTGCCGCGCGAACCCGGGCGCGGGCCGGGCGACGCTTCGACCAGCCGGAACGCGACGCCGCGCCGGGCGAGCTCGCAGGCCAGCGTCAGCCCGGTCGGGCCCGCTCCGGCGATCAGGACCGGCAATTCCGGTGTGGACAGGTTCGCTCGCGACATTTCCAACCCCCTGGCTCCGAAGAATTCCTGGCCGCCAGCGTAGGGAAACTTGCTAAGAAAGGCAAACCTTTCTAATATGGGACGGGTGGCCCCCGAAACCGTCCGCCGTCGCGGAGAGCAGCTGGAGTCCGCGTTGCTGGCCGCGGCGTGGGACGAACTGGCCGAATCCGGCTACTCGCGGCTGACCATGGAGTCGGTCGCCGTGCGCGCCCGCACGAGCGAGGCCGTGCTCTACCGGCGGTGGGCGAACAAGGATCAGCTCGTGCTGGCCGCGATGCGGCGGCACCGCGACCTCAACCCGATCGTCGTTCCCGACACCGGGAGTCTGCGCGGCGATCTCCTCGCGTACCTCACCGCGGTGAGCGAAGCGCTGGCCGGGTTCTTCGGCATCGCGGTCGCCGCCGCCCACTCCGGGCTGGCGGCCAGCGCCGGCGCCACTCCCGGCCAGGTTCGCGACCGGATCATCGGCGACCGGCTGCTCCCGCAGGGGGCGATCTACCAGCGCGCGCACGACCGGGGCGAGATCGATCTGGCGGCCCTCTCCGGCGCGGTGCTCGAAATGCCGTTCCAGCTGCTGCGGTACGACCTGCTGCTGGACCTCGCGCCGGTCCGGCCCGCGCGGATCCGGTCGATCGTCGACGAACTCTTCCTGCCGCTCGTCCAGGCGAGGTCAAAAGTTAAGGACTTAACTCATGATGCGGGAAAACAGCCGGAAGCGGTGCCCGGCGACCTTTTCCGGTCAATTCTCCGGGTTCAGCGCAAGCGGGTCGAGGAATGGAGCCGCGCCCGCGACCTCACCTTCGAACAGGCCACGGTGCTCGGACACCTGCGGCGGCAGCCCGGCCTGATCCAGCGAGACGTCGCGGAGCTGAGCGGTACGACGCCAGCGAACGTTTCCCTGCTGCTCAAGGGGCTCGAACGCCGCGAGCTGGTCGAGCGGCGGACAGAGGGCGGACGCAAGCGCGTCTACGCCACTCCGGCCGGGGCCGACCTGGTCGCGGGGCTCGACGCGGTGCGGGCCGAGGCGGACGAGATGGTCTTCGCGCCGCTGGACCGGGAGGAGCGGGCCCAGCTGGAAGCGTTGGCGGCCAAGATCAACGCGCACTTGCCTGGGGGGTCGTGAGTGGCGGTGCCGGTTAGAACCGGGATTGCCACTCACGAGAGGCCCGGGGTGGGTCGGCTTGGGTGCGAAGGGCGGCGGTGGTGGTGGGAAGCGGCGTTGTCGCTCACGAGGGGCGTGGAGTGCTTGGTCTTGGGCGCGGAGGGTGGCGGCGGTGGGAATGGGCATCGCCACTCGCGAAGCTGGGGTGCTTCGGCCTGGGCGCGGAGGGCAGGGGCGGCGGGAATCGGCGTTGCCGCTCGCGAAAGGCTTGCGGTTTCGGCTCGGGCGCGGAGGGCAGCGGTCGCGGTGGGAACCGGCATTGCCGCTCACGAGCCCTGGCACCTCGGCTCGGGCGTAGAGGCAGCGATGGCGAGGCGGGTTAGGGCGCGGTAGGTGACCGCAGCTCCTCCCCGCCGCCGCTCCCGTGTCAGCAGTGATCCCCGCGTCCCCACGGAGTGCCGAGCGAGGGCCATCCGCCACCGAACGGCTAAGCAGCCTCACCTCACCTCACCTCACCTCACCGCCGCCGCAACCGCCACAACTTCCGTTTCCCCAGCACCGCCAGCACCGGCTTCACCATCAGCAACTCCCCGAACCGATAGTCCTTCGCGGGCACCAGCCGCTCCGCCAGGTCCGGCCGGTGCCGTCGCAGGTAGTGCCGCGCTTTCTCCGCGTGCAAGGAATTCGAGACGATCTTGATCCGGTCCGCGTCCTCGATCAACGGCGCCGCGCCGAGCACGTTCTCCCACGTCGACCGGCTCTCCGTCTCCAGAACCACCTCGCCCCGGTAGCCGCGGGACCGCGCGTATCGCGCCATCAGCGCGGCCTCCGGCACCGGACCGCCGACGGCCCCGCCGCACAGCACCAGCCGCGACTGTCCGGGCGCCTGGGAACGTACTGCCGCCCGTACTCGCCAGCGGTTCACGAAATTGGCCCGTGGCCCGCCGTTGCGGTAGCCGAGCACGACGACCGCCTCGCCGGTGCCGGCTGTTCCCGGCCGGGTGCCCATTCCTCGGCGCGAGGATCGCCAGTGTTCCCATTCGGCCCAGCCGAACAGCAGGACGGAGAGCATCAGCAAACGGCGCGCCACTCACCCGATCCTACCAATGTCCACAAAGGACGGCCGAACCCCGGAAAAACGCACGTCTGGAACTTGTCGATCCGCGAAGGTACTGTCACACGAACCGCTACGTCGCCGTCCGGTAGTCGGGAGGAGCAGTGTCGCTCGGAGGGATACCGTCGCAGGGCTCCGCCGTCCTGCGGCCGCCGATCGCCGATTCGTGGCGCCGGTCCCGGCTGTTCGGCGTGGAACCTGGCCTGGACCGGGCCGCGATTTCGATCGGCGAGGTCGATCCGCGCAGCAGGCTGATGACCGCCGCCCGCCCGGTGCTGGACCAGCTCGCCGAGCAGCTGACCGGCACCCGGTTCTCCATCCTGCTCGCCGACCGCGACTGCCGTCTCGTCTTCCGCTGGTTCGGCGACCGCGGCCTGCGGCGGCAGCTGGAGGAAATCGGCGTGCTGCACGGTTCGCAGCTCAGCGAGGGCCGTGTCGGCACGAACGCGCTGGGCACGCCGCACGAATCGCGCCAGGCGGTGGAAATCCACGGCCAGGAGCACTACGCCGAAGCGTTGAAACGGTTCAGCTGCTACGGCCATCCGATCCGGCATCCGCTCACCGGGCGGATCGAGGGCGTCCTCGACATCACCGGCGAGAGCAGCAGCGGCAACCCGCTTTTCGGGCCGCTGGTGAAACGCGTCGTCGGCGACATCGAACAGCTCGTGCTGGAGAGCGCCCGCGCCTGCGAACGACGGCTGTTCCTGGCGTTCCAGCAGGCCACCCACCATCGCAGCGTGCCGGTCGCGGTGCTCGGCGGGGACCTGGTCTTTGCCAACGAGACTTGCATCGAACAGCTGAGGCCTGCCGACCCGACCCTGCTGCGCACGTTGCTGCCGCAGGTGCCGGAACGCGGAGTGTTCGACACTCGCCTCGAAGTGGGTGACGGGATCAGTCTTTCGGTCGTAGCCGAACGCGTCGAGGGTTCGACGGACGGTGCCGTCTTCCGCATCGCGAAGAGCCCGAGCAGCCCGAAGCCGGCCCCGATCGCGGCGAAACCCGCGCGCTCGGTCCTCGTCACGGGCGAACCGGGCACCGGCCGGACCACCGAAGCCCGCGCGCGAGCCGGAGCGGACGATCCGGTCGTCCTGCACGCTGCCGCCGCGCTGCGGGAGGAACCTCGCGTCTGGGCAACAAGATTCGCCGATCTTGTCGCGCAGCCGCGCACCGCCGTCGTACTGGACGACGTCCATCTGCTCCCGGAGAGCCTGCTTCCGTTGGTCGGCGAGGCGCTCGACAATCCGGAATCCGCCCGGCTGCTGCTCACTTCCGTCCCCTTGGACGCGATGACCCCCGCCGTCGCGGCAGTCGCGGCGAGATGCGCGGAAACCGTCGCCCTCGCCCCGTTGCGCGAGCGGCTCGACGACCTGCCCGCGATCGCCGCGGCGATGCTCCGCGACGAATACCCGGACCGCAAACCGCATTTCACCGGCAACGCGCTGGCCGCGCTGCGCACGCATCCGTGGCCGGGCAACCTGCACGAGCTGCGCGCGGTGCTGCGCGAGGTGTCCCGCCTTCCGTACACCGGAGTGATCGACCTCGCCCAGCTGCCGCCCGCGTACCGGGGCAGCTCGCGCACGAGACAGCTCGGCGGACGCGAACTAGCCGAACGGAACGCGATCGTCACGGCGTTGCGCGCCAGCGAAGGCAACAAACTGCGAGCGGCCCGCGAACTCGGCATCAGCCGCACCACGCTCTACCGCCGCATGCAGGCGCTGGGCGTGACCGACGACTGTCCACTTCTGTAACACTCCGCCCCCGGTCCGCCGGGTGACGATGGCCTCCGTCACAACGAAGTGAGGAGGCGTCAGGTGACCGCAACGGTGGAATTCCCCCTGCACACCGAGGTCCGGGAGTTCGTGTCCGGCCCGCTCGAACTGCTCATCGGCGGGCGGTGGGTGCCGGCGGCGTCGGGCCGCACGTTCCCGACCTACGACCCGGCCACCGGGGAGAAGATCGCCGAGGTCGCGCACGCCGAGGCCGAGGACGTCAACCGCGCCGTCGCCGCCGCGCGCAAGGCGTTCGACGAGGGCCCGTGGGCGGCGATGAAGCCGAACGAGCGCGAACGGCTGATCTGGCGCATCGGCGACCTGCTGTCCGAACGGGCGGAGATCTTCGGCCAGCTGGAAGCGCTCGACAACGGCAAGTCCGCGGCCATCGCGACCGCCGTCGACACCAACTGGGCTGCCGACGTCTTCCGCTACTACGCGGGCTGGGCGACCAAGATCGAAGGCAGCACGGTGAACGTGTCGATGCCCTTCGCGCCGGACGCGCAGTTCCACGCCTACACGCTGCGCGAGCCGATCGGTGTGTGCGGGCAGATCATCCCGTGGAACTTCCCGCTGCTGATGGCCGCGTGGAAGATCGCGCCGGCGCTCGCCGCGGGCAACACCGTGGTGCTCAAGCCCGCCGAGCAGACGCCGCTGACCGCGCTGCTGCTGGGGAAGTTGTTCGAGGAAGCCGGATTCCCGCCCGGCGTGGTCAACATCGTCACCGGTTTCGGCGACGCCGGTGCCGCGCTCGCCGCGCACGACGGCGTGGACAAGGTGGCCTTCACCGGCTCGACCGAGGTCGGCAAGAAGATCGTCCAGGCCGCGAGCGGGAACTTGAAGAAGGTTTCGCTGGAACTAGGCGGGAAAAGCCCGAACGTGGTGTTCGCCGACGCCGATTTCGACCTCGCGGTGCCCGGTTCGGTCAACGCGTGGATGTTCAACCACGGCCAGTGCTGCGTCGCCGGAACCCGGTTGTACGTAGAGGACACGATCTTCGAGGAGTTCACCCAGGCGGTCGCGCAGGCGGCGAGCCAGGTGAAGATCGGTCCGGGCCTCGACCCGGAAACCCAGCTGGGCCCGATGGTTTCCCAGGAGCAGTTCGACCGCGTTTCGCGCTATCTCGGCGAAGGGCTCGCCGACGGCGCCCGCGCGCTCACCGGCGGAAAACGGTGGGGCGACACTGGATATTTTATCGAGCCGACTGTTTTCGTTGACGTCAAACCGGAATTCAGTATCGTCCGGGAAGAAATCTTCGGCCCGGTCGTGGCGGCCCTGCCGTTCAACGCCGAACAGGGCGTGGCCGCCGCGGCCAACGACAGCGAGTACGGACTGGCCGCCGGGGTCTGGACACGCGACGTCGCGAAGGCGCACCGTACTGCCAAGGAACTGAAGGCAGGCTCGGTGTGGGTCAACCAGTACAACGGTTTCGACACGGCGATGCCGTTCGGCGGCTACAAGCAGTCCGGCTGGGGCCGGGAGCTGGGCGCGGCCGCGCTCGACCTCTACACGCAGACCAAATCCGTGAACATCGCGCTGTGATCAGCCCGCTCGAACAAAGGAGTTCCCGATGAAGACGAAAGCCGCGGTCGTCTACGAGGTGGGCAAGCCGATCGAGGTGGTCGAACTCGACCTCGAAGGCCCTGGCGAGGGCGAGGTGCTGATCCGGTACACGCACGCCGGGCTGTGCCATTCCGACGTGCACATCGCGCACGGCGACCTGGAGGCCCGGCTGCCGATGGTGCTCGGCCACGAGGGCGCGGGCATCATCGAGGACGTCGGCCCCGGCGTCACCCGGGTCAAGCCGGGCGACCACGTGGTGTGCTCGTTCATCCCGAACTGCGGCGTGTGCCGCTGGTGTTCCACCGGGCAGCAGGCGATCTGCGACATGGGAGCCACGATCCTCGAGGGCTACCTGCCCGGCGAGCGGTTCCCGTTCAGCGGCCCCGGCCCGGTCCGGGAGTACGGCGCGATGTGCATGCTCGGCACGTTCAGCCAGTACTCGACCATCCACCAGAACTCGGTCGTGAAGGTCGACGACGACCTTCCGCTCGACAAGGCGGTGCTCGTCGGCTGCGGCGTCCCGACCGGATGGGGTTCGGCGGTCAACGCGGCCGGCGTGCGGCCGGGCGAAACGGTGATCGTGTCCGGCGTCGGCGGCATCGGCATCAACGCGGTGCAGGGCGCGCGCTACGCCGGCGCGAAGAACGTGATCGCGCTGGATCCGCTGGAGAACAAACGGGAAAAGGCGATGGAACTCGGCGCGACGCACGCGGTCGCGACGCCGGAGGAAGCGGCCGAGCTGGCGCAGTCGTTCACCAACGGCAACGGCGCGGACAAGACGATCGTGACCGCGGGCATCGTCACCGAGGAGATCGTGACCGGCGCGTTCAACGCCACCGGCAAGGGCGGCACGATCGTGCTGACCGGGCTGAACAAACTGTCGGTCAACAACGTCAACCTCCCCGGTTCGATCCTGACGCTGTTCAAGAAAACGGTGAAGGGCAGCCTGTTCGGCGATTGCAACCCCACCGTGGACATCCCGAAGATCCTCGGGCTGTACCAGAGCGGGGACCTGAAACTGGACGAGATCATCACCCGCACGTACACCCTGGAAGAGGTCAACCAGGGGTACGACGATCTGCTGGAGGGCCGGAACGTGCGCGGCGTGCTGGTCCACGACGCGCCGTGACGGCTCTGTCCGCGGACTGCGGCCCGGTTTCCGGTCCGCAGTCCGCAATTCCCCTCCTGGCCGAGGACGTGGTCGGCCGCCGCCGCGAGATCGAACTGCTGCTGGCCGGTCTCGACTGCGGCGCGCACGTCGTGCTCGAAGGCCCGCCCGGCACCGGCAAAACGACGCTGCTGCGCGCCGTCGCGGAGGCAGGCGGCTCGCCGTTCGTGTTCGTCGAAGGCAACGCCGAACTGACCCCCGCCCGCCTGGTCGGCCAGTTCGACCCGTCGCGGGTGCTGGCCGAGGGCTACGTCCCGGAGACCTTTGTGGACGGTCCGCTGATCGAAGCGCTGCGCACCGGCGGCCTGCTGTACGTCGAAGAGGTCAACCGGATCCCGGAGGAAACGCTCAACGTCCTGATCACTGTGATGTCCGAAGCCGAACTGCACGTCCCACGACTGGGTCGGGTACGGGCTGCCGACGGTTTTCGCTTGGTAGCCGCGATGAACCCGTTCGACGCAGTCGGCACCGCCCGGATCTCGTCAGCCATCTACGACCGAGTCTGCCGAATCGTGATGGGCTATCAAAGCCAGGACGAGGAAAACGACATCGTCTCGCGCCGCGCTCCGTCGGTGCCCGCCGAATGGCGTGACCTCGTGGTGGACTTGGTACGCCGCACCCGCGCTCACGCCGACGTACGAGTCGGCTCCTCAGTCCGCGGCGCGATCGACGTGGTGCGACTGGCAGTTTCGCTAGCCCGCATCCGCGGCGGCTCGGCCACAGACTGGCGAACCGGCCACGACGCAGCGCTAGCCGCCCTGTCCGGCCGGATCGCCCTGCACGAATCCAGCGGCCGCACCGCGGAATCAGTCATCGACGAACTGTACGTCGCGGTTTTCGGCGCAGAATCCCGTCCGCCGGAAGGCGGCGACCCGCCGGGGGAAGCCTGAGCCCGCCACCGGCGGGCCCTCAGCACCAGCACCGACCGCCCCGGCCAGGCTCGGCGCGCAGCAGCACCACGCCGCGCTCGGAGCTTTCGCGCAACGGCCGGTTCGCAGAAATCTCGCCCGAGGTCGGTGTTCTGGACGAAGAAGCGTTCAACGCGGTCTTCCGCGAGGACGCGGACGAGGCAATGGCCTTGCTGGTCGAAATGAGCAAAGCCACCGACGAATCCCTGCGTGCGGCAGCGCGAGCCCTAGCCCGACGACTGATGCTCGACGTCGCCCGTCGAGGCGTCGCACGCGGACGGGGCGTTGGAAAACTGCGCCGCGACCGGGCTGACCGGGGCGGCGAACTCGACCTCGACCGGTCGTTGCCCGCGCTGGTGGACGCAGCCGCAGTAGGCAGCGTTCCCGCACTGGACGACCTGGTAGCACGCCGATGGGCCAGGCCAGAACTGGCTCTGTGCTTGGTGATCGACACGAGCGGTTCGATGACGGGCGCGCGGTTGGCCGCCGCCGCGCTTACCGCGGCGGCGTGCTCGTGGCGGGCTCCGGCGGAACACGCGGTGGTGTCGTTCGCCCGGACGGCAGAAGTGATCCGACCGCTACGGTCTTCGCGTTCTCAATCCGCAGTGGTCGAGTCGGTGCTGTCACTGCGCGGCCATGGAGTCACAGCATTGGCGGCGGCTCTGCACAAAGCGAACGAACAACTCGCTTCTTCACGCGCGGCGAGGAAAACGGTACTTCTGTTGTCGGATTGCCGAGCAACAGACGACCAAGATCCGCTGCCCGCCGCCCGTGCGTGCGAAGAACTTTTGATCTTGGCCCCCGCAGAAGATTGCGAGGAAGCCGAACGCTTCGCCCGCGAATCAGGCGCCCGCTGGCACTCGCTCACCGGAGCCGCAGCCGCCCCCGCCGCACTAGCCGCACTGCTGGACCGTCCGTGAGGGGAACCTTCACGGACTCAGATTCCCTCAGGGTTCCCTTCACGGACCGCCCCACCCGACTCGTCGCACCTGGCCCGCCGCCCCCAATGTGGCGTTGGGTGCATCTGACGCACCGAACGCCACATTGGGTGCGTCCCACGCACCCAATGCCACATTGGGGCGCTAGCCCCACCCCCCAACTCACCCGGGCGCAATGTCGCCGCCAGGCGACGAGCCCCCCGGCACGAGGCAAGTCACCTCAACCAACCCCCTCCGGTTCCCCAACCAGCACCTCATCCGCGAACCCAGCCGCCAACGCCCTCAACCCCGCGTCCAGATACACCGTCAGATCAGCATCAGCCCGAGCCGACCACCGCTCATAAGCCGCCCGACAGGTAGCCAGCACCGCCCTGCCCACCGCCAACGGATACAACGAATCCTCCGCCTGCCCAGTCCTCCGGGCGACGAACCCGATCACCGCCCGCTCCCAAGCGTCGTAATGCCGGGTCGCACTAGCCGCCAGCTCCGCCACCGTGCTGAGCAAATTCATCCGCATCCGCAGCTCAGGCACATCCTCGGCCCGATAATGATTAGCCGCGAGCACCGCCCGCCGAACCGCCTCCAGCACCGGCAGTTCCTCCGGCATCTCCGCGAGCAACCCCCGGATCGTCTCCACCTCGGAGTCGAACTCATTCCACAGCACATCCGACTTGGCGTCGTAATACCGAAAGAACGTCCTCCGGCTGACCCCGGCCGCAGCCGCGATCTGATCCACAGTCGTCTCGTGAAACCCCTGCTCGGTAAACAACCGCAGCGCGATCTCCTCCAGCTGCCGCGCGCTGGTCCCCCGAGGCCGCCCCCGCCGAGCCCGTCCCTCGCCGACCGGATCAGCAGGCATACCTCCCCCTCCCGCAGGCGCTTCCGTCACCCAGCGACACTACTCGCTCACCGCCCCCCAGCCCATTCCACAATGGACATAGCCGCCCCCGCCTCAGGGCCGATCCTCCCCACGCACCCAAGAATCGAGCACGATCAACGTCCGCGTGCTCGTAATCCGATGACTGCGCCGCAATTCGTCGATCGTGCTCTGCAAATGCGCCATGTCGCGGCTGCGCAGCCACACCACCGCGTCCGGATCCCCGGCGATGGTGAACACCGCCTGCGCTTCCGGGATCCGCGTGGTGGTCTCCACGATCTCCGCGACGTTCGTGCTCCCGAAGAACCGCAGCTGCGCGAACGCCTCGATGCCCCAGCCGAGCTTCGCGTGGTCGACCTGCACGGTGAAGCCGGTGATCACGCCCTTCTCCCGGAGCCGGTCGACGCGCCGCTTCACCGCCGCGGTGGAGAGCGACACCCGGCCGGCGATGTCCGAGAACGTGCGCCGGGCGTCCTCGCGGAGCAACGCGATGATCTCGTGGTCGGTCGCGTCCAGCAGTTCTTCGGTCATGAGCGGCATCGTACGCAACAGATCCGTCCGAACAGGCCTCTCGCGCGTCATCCTTTGCGTCCTTGCCACTACAGTGGCCGGGCACGTTGCGCCGGGCTCAGGCGTGGGGTGAGGTGGCTCACGTCCCAGCGGCGGGTGCCCGTGGGCTGATGGCGTGCGGAAGGGAAGTGCGGATGAACGCCTTCACGTTGGAAGACCGGTACGTGCGCGAAGCGGGCACTGTCTACTTGACCGGCGTGCAGGCGCTGGTGCGGGTCCTGCTCGACCGGATCCGGCTGGACCGCCAGGCTGGCGCGGACTCGGCGGCCTTCGTGTCCGGGTACCAGGGGTCGCCGCTCGGCGGGTTCGACCTGGAGCTGGCGCGGCGGTCGGCTTTGCTGGCCGAGCACAACATCGTGCACAAGCCGGGCGTCAACGAGGAACTCGGCGCGACCGCGGTCATGGGCAGCCAGCTCGCCGCCCGGGCGGGCACGATGCGGCCGGACGGCGTGGTCGGCATGTGGTACGGCAAGGCCCCGGGCCTCGACCGGGCCACCGACGCGCTGCGGCACGCGAACCTCGCCGGCACCGATCCTCGCGGCGGCGCGGTCGCGCTGGTCGGCGACGACCCCAACGCGAAATCCTCGACCATCCCGTGTGCGTCCGAGCACGCGCTCGCCGACCTCGCGATGCCGGTGTTCTTCCCGGCCGACGCGCAGGACGTGCTGGGGCACGGCAGGCACGCGGTCGAACTTTCCCGCGCGAGCGGGCTGTGGTCGTCGATGAAGATCGTCGCGAACGTCGCCGATTCGGGCGGCACCGCGGTGGTCGATTCGGAGTGGACCGCGCCAGAGCTGCCCGAGGGCGCGTACAAGCACCAGCCGAACAGCCGGCTGCTCGGGCCGGAGCTGATCACGCTCGAGCACAGCCTGCACCGCGTCCGGCTACCGCTCGCGATGGAGTACGTGCGCGCCAGCGGAATCAACCGGATCGTCCGGTCCGGAGCGGGCGACCGGGTCGGCATCGTCACCGCCGGCAAGTCCTATTTGGACCTCCGGCAGGCGCTGCGGATGCTGGGCCTCGACGAATCCGAGCTGTCCCGCTACGGCATCCGGCTGCTGAAGCTCGGCGTCGTGTACCCGGTCGAACCGGGGATCATCAAGGAATTCGCCGAGGGCCTCGACGAAATCCTGGTGATCGAGGAGAAGCGCGCGCTGGTCGAACCGGCGATCAAGGAGATCCTCTACGGCCGCACCGGCGCGCCGCGCGTGTACGGCAAGTCCGATCAGCACGGCCAGGTGCTGTTCACCGAGCTGGGCGAGCTGGACCCGGACCGCATCGCGAGCGGCCTGGCCAAGCGGCTGCCGGACGCGGAACCGGTCGCGGCGTGGAAGCAGCGGCGCCGCCGGGAGCGGATTTCGGTGCCGCTGCTGGCTCGTACCCCGTACTTCTGCTCCGGCTGCCCGCACAACTCGTCCACCAAGGTCCCGGACGGCACGCTCGTCGGCGCCGGGATCGGCTGTCACACCATGGCTTTGTTCATGGAGCCGGAGCAGGTCGGCGAGGTCGTCGGGCTGACCCAGATGGGCGGCGAGGGCGCGCAGTGGATCGGCATGGCTCCGTTCGTCGAGACGCCGCACCTGATGCAGAACATCGGCGACGGCACGTTCATGCACTCCGGCAGCCTCGCGGTGCGCGCGGCGGTCGCGGCGGGCGTCGACATCACGTACAAGCTGCTCTACAACTCCGCGGTCGCGATGACCGGCGGCCAGGACGCGGTCGGCGGGCTGTCCGTGGAGAAGGTCGCTGCGCTGCTGCTGACCGAGGGCGCGGCGAAGGTCGTCATCACCTCGGACGCGCCGCGCCGGCTGCGGAAGCGCAAGCTGCCTCGCGGCGTCGAGGTCCGCGACCGGTCGGAACTTCTTCGCACGCAAGAAGAACTGGCGGCGCATCGCGGGGTGACGGTGCTGATCCACGAGCAGGAGTGTGCGGCGGAAAAGCGGCGCAAGCGCCGTCGCGGGAAGCAGGAAACGCCTGCGCGCAAGGTGTTCGTGAACGAACGCGTCTGCGAAGGCTGCGGCGACTGCGGCGTGAAGTCGAATTGTCTTTCGGTGCAGCCGGTCGAGACGGAGTTCGGCCGTAAAACCCAGATCCACCAGGCGTCCTGCAACGTCGACTACTCGTGCCTCGACGGCGACTGCCCGTCGTTCCTGACCGTCGTCCCGACCGGCGAGGTCAAGCGGCGGCATCTCGCCCCGCTCAGCGCGGACGTCGTGGCGGAGCCGGCGAAAACCCTGTCCGACGTCGCGGTGCGGATCACCGGCATCGGCGGCACCGGCGTGGTCACCGTGGCGCAGATCCTCGGTGTCGCCGGGGTTCTCGACGGCAAGCAGGTGCGCACCCTCGACCAGACCGGTCTCGCGCAGAAGGGCGGCGCGGTCGTCTCGGACGTGAAGATCTCCACCGGCGCAGTCGAACAGGCTCCGAAACTGGCCAACGGGGAGTGCGACCTCTACCTCGCGTGCGACGCACTGGTCGCCGCCGACCCCGCGTACCTCGGCGTGGCCGACGCCGCGCGCACGGTCGCCGTCGTGTCCACTTCGGAGGTTCCGACCGGGCGGATGGTCGTGGACAAGGAAGTTTCCTACCCGGACCAGTCGAGCATCCGCAGCGCGCTCGGCGAAGCGACCGCCGCCGGGCACTACCTCGACGCCCGCGGCCTGGCCGAGCAGATCTTCGGCGACGACCAGTTCGCCAACATCCTCCAGCTCGGCGCGGCCTACCAGACTGGTTCGCTGGCCGTCAGCGCGGAAAGCCTCGAACAGGCCATCAAGATCAACGGCACCGCGGTGGACACGAACCTGCAGGCGTTCCGGCGAGGCAGGCAGCTGGTCGCCGACCCGGACGCGCTCGAAGCGGAACTTTCCCCGGCGTCGGAGGCCCCGGCACCGGCCGCGGTCGACGCGGAAGCGGTCCGCCGGGTGCGCGCGCTCGTGCGGGCGGACGGCGAACTTGCCCGGGTGCTCGACATCCGTGTCCCGGACCTCATCGCCTACCAGGACGAGCGCTACGCGCGGGAGTACGCCGAGTTCGTCGAGCGGGTCCGCACCCGCGCCAGCGCTTCGGTGACCGAGGCGGTCGCGCGGAACCTCTACAAGCTCATGGCCTACAAGGACGAGTACGAGGTGGCTCGGCTCTCGCTGGACCCGCAGCTGACGGCGGAGATCGAAGCCCAGTTCGGCGTCGGCACCCGGTTCGCGCACCGGCTGCACCCGCCGGTGCTGCGCGCGCTGGGCATGAACCGCAAGATCAGCCTCGGCGGCCGCAGCTTCCGGCCCGCCTTCGCGGCGCTGCGCGCGATGCGCAAACTCCGCGGGACGCGGCTGGACCCGTTCGGCCGCGCGGAGGTCCGGCGGGTCGAGCGGGCGCTGATCGGGGAGTACCGGCAGGCGCTGACTCGGGCGCTCGAGGTGGCCGACCGGGGCGACGCGCGACTGGTCGAGCTGGCCTCGCTGCCGGATGCGGTGCGCGGGTACGAGGAGATCAAGCTGGCGAACGTGGCGGCGTACCGGCGGCGGCAGGAGGAGCTGCTGAAGGAGCTGGAAATGCCGGATTCGGTGCGGGTCGCCACTGCGTGACGGGGGAGCCGCTGCGGGACGGGACCGTGCCGCGGCGGCGACCGGCCCGGCGCGACCCGAGCCCGGTCGCTTCGATTTGACGACTGCGCCGGATTCGGGACGAACTGTCCGCTTGAGCTGCCACCAGCACGTTGCCGCCGCAGTCACGGCGGAATCCGCGATGGCGGTTGAGAACAGAAACGAGATCAACTCCGCGAAACCCGCATTCGGCGCGGATTCCGCGTGCATCTTCCTGGAAGCATCCGAAACGGCGGGGAGCCGGGCGAACCCGGTCTCCCCGCCGTTTCGGCGTCCCGGCCGGGCCCGGTCCCGCCGGAAAAGCCTTCCAGGTGTCACACCAACGGGTGGTCCTGGCGAACCTCTCCGGGCGACCCGCGTCCGTCCCCCGATCAGTGGGGTGGGCGGCCCTCGGCGGAGTGGCGCGTCGGCAACGCTGTGACCAGTGCAGACGCGCCGAATCCCCTAATGCCCCTAATCGGGGGATCGGCGAAGTCCCTAGTGGGGGCCCCGGCTAACCCGGGTGACCCCCCGATGGCGGGCCTCCGGCGGAGTCCTATGTTCGGAAAAGGAGCCGGCTCTGGGGCCGGCTCGTCCGTTTCTCGGACACCCCACCCCGATCCGTTTTCAGCACAGGAGAATACGAACTATGGGACCGGTGCAGACGCTGCACGAATTCGCGTTGAACCTGCTGAACGACCCGCAGTCGATGGCGGACTACAAGGCCGACCCGCAGGGGGTGCTCAACGGCGCCGGTCTGGGCGAGCTGAACCCGTCGGACGTGCAGGACATCATGCCGCTGGTGATGGACAGCGCCCCGCTGCCGGCCGCTCCCGCCGTCCCGGCCGTGCCCGCGGTTCCGGGCGTCCCGGCCGCTCCGGCCGTCCCCGCGGTTCCGGGCGTGCCCTCGGCTGACCTGGCCGGCGCCTTCGACCAGGCGAACGCCGCCGCCGAGCCGGTGGCGCACGAGGCCGGCGACGGCCTCGGCGGTCTCCTCGGCGGGCTGCCGAACCTCAGCCCGGTCTTCGAGGGCGTCAGCAACGTCGCGGACGCGACCGGCCTGAACACCGTCACCCACGGCGCGCTGGGCGCGGTCTCCGGCGTGCTGGACCACGTCGCCGACGCCACCCACTCCGTCCCGGTGGTCGGCCCGATCGTCGACGCCGCCGCGATCGACACCCAGAACACCGTGAACGCGGTGGGCGAGCACGTCTTCGACGGCAAGCTCGTCGGCTCCGCGGTGGACGCGACCACCAACCACCTCGGCGACGCGCTGACCTGGAAGGCCGTCGTGTCCGAGTCCGGCAAGCTGCCGGTCGTCGGCGGCCCGGTCAGCGGCCTGGTCGAGGACGTCCGCCAGGGCGGCTCGCAGCTGCTGGGCACCGTCAACGAGGCGATCGGCTCGACCCCGGTCGGCGTCCACGGCGACGACGTCCGCGCCGACCTGACCCAGGCGACCGGCGACCTGACCTCGGCGGGCGACCTGTCCGGCACGCTGGACCACGCGACCGGCGCGCTTCCGGCCGTTCCGGGCCTCCCGGCCGTTCCGGCGGTGCCGGGCGCGGGCGAGCTGCCGCAGGTGCCGGGTGTCGGTTCGCTGCCGCAGGTCCCGGGTGTCGGCTCGCTGCCGCAGGCCCCGTCGGTCCCGGGCGTCGGCGAGCTGCCGCACGCTCCGGCGCTGCCGGCCGCCCCGAACGCGGGTTCGCTGACCCACGCCATCGAGGGCGCGACCGCGCACGCTCCGGCGGTGAACGCGGCTGCCCAGCACGTCACGAACACCGTCCACGACGCGGTCGAGACCGGCACCCAGCACGCGAGCGCCGGCGAGCTGCCGGACGCCTCGCACGCCGCGCCGGTGCTCAACGAGGTGCAGAACCACGTGCACGACCTGGCGAGCGGCCTCGAGTCGCACGCGGGCGGCCTGCACCTGGACAACCTGCACCTGGGTCACTGATCCTGGCGTAGCAAGGGTTTTCCCGCCGCGGGGGCGGGCCGGGCCCACGGGCGGGCCGCGGGGGTTTAGGGTGGGGGGCGCGGGGGCAGCAACCTCCCGCCGGCGCGGGCGGGTACGCCGGGCGGGGCGC
>NZ_JBSHAM010000029.1:0-98031 GCF_053611505.1 Amycolatopsis sp. NPDC054798
GTCGACAAGTCCGTGACGGGCACATCGAGTTAATCTTTTTCCCTCAAGGAGCCCTTCACGGACTTCTAGGTCGAAGCGAGGGCCGCGGGGCTGCCGATCACGGGTCGAGGTCGCGCGCGACCGCGCGCATGATCTCCGCGATCTGCTTGGTGTTCTTGCGATCCGGGTACCGGTTGCGCCGCAGGTCCGGCTGGACCTTCAGCTCCAGCAGCTTGATCATGTCCTCGATGAGGCCGTGCAGCTCCTCCGCGGGACGGCGGCGAGCCTCGGCGACCGACGGCGGCGGGTCCAGCAGCCGGACGGAGAGCGCCTGCGGCCCGCGCCTGCCGTCGGCCACGCCGAACTCGAGCCGCTGCCCGGCTTTCAGGCCCTCCACGCCGTGGGGCAGCGCGGCCTTGCGGATGTAGACATCGGCGCCGCCGTCTTGCGTGACGAAGCCGAACCCCTTCTCCGCGTCGTACCACTTGACCTTGCCGGTCGGCACTTCCCTCACCAGTCCTTCTGCTGTGCAGGTCACGACGAACGCGCCCCGAGCGATCTCGAGGCGCGCGTCCGACAAGCGTATCTCGCCACAGCCTCTGGGGAGAAGCGGATAGTCCCGTTACTCTCACCCCATGGAGAGCCCAACGAAACAGACCGGCAAACCGATCCTCATGCGGCTCGGCATCGGCCTGTTCGCCATCGGCATGCTCGCGGTGGCGACGGTGTTCGTGCTGTTCGCCGCCGGGCTCGAGAACCTGCCGGTGTGGCTCAGCGCGGCCGCCGGGGTGATCACCCCGCTCGGCCTGCTGCTCGGGCTGATCGCCCTGATCCAGGAAGCGCGCGCCGGAAAGCACGGCTGACCCGCGGGTTACACCGCAGTCTCCACGAACGTCCTGGCGAACCACTCCGGGAACTCGGCGAGCGAGTCGAACACCACGTCCGCGCCTTCGGCGGCCAGTTCCTCCCGGGTGCACGGCCCGGTCGCCACGCCCACCGACACCGCGCTGGCCGCTCGCGCGCCCCGCACGTCGCCGAGGTGGTCGCCGACGTACGCCCGCGCCTCGTGTTCCAGCAGGGCCGCCGCCTTCTGCGTGGACCACAGCTCGCCCACCAGCGCGTCGACCTCCAGGCCCAGCGCGTCGACGTGCATCTGCGCGTTGGGCCCGTACTTCCCGGTGACCACGAGCGTCCGCCCGCCGACCGCCCGTACCGCGCGCAGCGCCTCGGCCGCGCCGGGCAGCGCGACCGTGCTCGGCACGACCAGCTGCGGGTACAGCTCGCGGAACTGCCAGATCAGCTCGGGGATCCGGTCCTCCGGCGCGCCGAAATCACGCAGCGCCTGATCGAGCGGCGGCCCGAGGTTCGAAGCGAACGCCTCCCCGTCGAACGGCAGCCCGGACTTCTTCCCGAGCGCGTTCATCGCCGCGACCATGCCCGGCCGCGGGTCGATCAATGTCATGTCGAGGTCGAACCCCACAGTGATGCCCACGTCCCACACGGTAGCTGTCCGCACCGACAGTTCCTCCCCCTTCGCTGTACACGTGGACCGTCCAGGTAAAGCTTCTTGACACAGATTTAGTCTGTGTCAAGCTGGCGGTGTGACCAGCTTCACCGAGCGAACCAAGGCAACGCTCCGCGAGGCGCTGCTGGACGCGGCCGCGGACCTGCTCCCCGACCGCGGCCATCAGGGCCTCCGGATGGCCGACGTCGCCAGCAAAGCCGGGGTCAGCAGGCAAACCGTCTACAACGAGTTCGGCAGCAAGGCGGCGCTCACCCAGGCCGTCGCGCTGCGCGTCGCGGCGGAATTCCTGGACGGCATCCGCTGCCGGTTCGAGGACGCGGAGAGTTTGCTCACGGGCATCCGCGGCGCGGTCGTCTACACCATCGAGCACGCCAGGGAGAACCGGCTGATCGCGGCGGCGCTCGGCACCGAGGCCGGCGAGGATCTGCTCCCCCTGCTGACTTCGCGCGGCGAGCCGATCCTCACCGCGTCGGCCGATCTCGCGACGCAGCAGTACCTCGCGCTCGAACCCCGGCTCACGCCGGAAGCCGCCGCGCTGCTCGCCGAAACGGTGGTCCGGCTGTCGCTCAGCCACCTGGTGCTGCCGACGCATTCCGCGGCCGAGGCCGCGGAATCGGTGCTCGCGGTGCTCGCCCCCGCCATCGACCAATTCGTCCACAACGGAGTGAAACGAAAGGGCCAGTCATGACCGACACGCTTCCGGAGTTGCGCAGCGGATTCTCGTCCCTGCGCAAGGGCGGGCTGAACTGGGACTCGTTCCCGTTGCGGCTGTTCGTCAAGGGCAACAAGAAGTTCTGGAACCCGGCGGACCTCGATTTCAGCCAGGAACGCGCGGGCTGGGAAAGCCTGACGCCCGAACAGCAACGCTCCACCACCTATCTCGTGGCGCAGTTCATCGCGGGCGAGGAGGCGGTGACCGAGGACATCCAGCCGTTCATGCGCGCGATGTCGGCCACCGGCCGGTTCGGCGACGAGATGTACCTGACGCAGTTCTGCTTCGAGGAAGCCAAGCACGTCGAGGTTTTCCGGCGCTGGATGGACGCCGTCGCACTGGACGAGGACCTGCACTCCTACGTCGCGGAAAACCCGCACTACCGCAAGCTTTTCTACGAGGAACTGCCGCAGTCGCTGCGCGCGCTGGAGGACGATCCCAGCCCGCTCAACCAGATCCGCGCGAGCGTGACGTACAACCACGTGATCGAAGGCAGCCTCGCGCTCACCGGGTATTACTCGTGGCAGCTGATCTGCACGCAGAACCAGATCCTGCCGGGAATGCAGGAATTGGTGCGCCGCATCGGCGACGACGAGCGCCGCCACATGGCGTGGGGCACTTTCACCTGCCGCCGGCACGTCGCCGCGGACGACGCGATGTGGGACGCCGTGCAGGAACGCATGGGCGAACTGCTGCCGCACGCGCTCGGCATGATCCAGTGGGTGCAGGACCAATTCGAGGAAGTCCCGTTCGACAACGACCCCGAAGAGCTGATCCAGTACGCCGCCGACCGCGCCCAGCGCCGCCTCGGCGCGATCGAATCCGCGCGGGGCACCCCGGTCGAGCAGATCGACCTCGACTACTCGCCGGAACAGCTCGAAGACACCTTCGGCGAGGAAGACGAAAAGGCGCTCGCCGAAGCCGCCGCGGCCGCCTCCGCCTGACCTCCTCGTGAGTGTTCATGCCGGTTCTAACCGGCATGAACACTCACGAGGCTCACGCGTGCTTCTGCGCGGCCGCCTGTTCCAACCCGAGCAAGGTCACCGACTGCTGGCGCATTTCGACCTTGCGCACCTTTCCGGTCACCGTCATCGGGAATTCCTCGACCACGTGGATGTAGCGCGGGATCTTGTAATGCGCCAGTTTGCCCTGACAGAACTCGCGCACCGCTTCGGTGGTCAGCGGATCGGCACCCTCGCGCATCCGGATCCAGGCCATCAATTCCTCGCCGTATTTGACGTCCGGCACGCCGATCACCTGCGCGTCCAGCACATCCGGATGGGTGTAGAGGAATTCCTCGATCTCGCGCGGGTAGATGTTCTCGCCGCCGCGGATCACCATGTCCTTGATCCGGCCGGTGATGTTGAGATACCCCTCGTCGTCCATGATCGCGAGGTCGCCGGTGTGCATCCAGCGCGCGGCGTCGATCGCCTCGGCGGTCTTTTCCGGTTCCTCCCAATAGCCGAGCATCACCGAATAGCCGCGGGTGCACAGTTCGCCCGGGGTGCCGCGCGGCACGGTCAGCCCGGTTTCCGGATCGACCACTTTGGACTCCAGATGCGGGCCGACGCGGCCGACCGTGGACACCCGGCGCTCCACCGAATCGTCGGCGCGCGTCTGCGTGGACACCGGCGACGTCTCGGTCATGCCGTAGCAAATGGACACCTCGGTCATCCCCATCCGGTCGATGACCTGCTTCATCACCTCGACCGGGCAGGGCGATCCGGCCATGATGCCGGTGCGCAGCGAGCCGAGGTCGAACGTCACGAACTCCGGATGGTTCAGCTCGGCGATGAACATCGTCGGCACGCCGTACAGCGAAGTGCAGCGTTCGGCGGCGACCGCGGCGAGCGTGGCCTTCGGGTCGAACGCCGGGGCCGGGATGACCATGCACGCGCCGTGGCTGGTGCACGCGAGATTGCCCATCACCATGCCGAAACAGTGGTAGAAGGGCACCGGGATGCAGACCCGGTCCTTCTCGGTGTAATTGCACAGCTCGCCGACGAAAAAGCCGTTGTTGAGGATGTTGTGATGGCTGAGCGTCGCGCCCTTGGGGAAACCGGTGGTGCCGCTGGTGTACTGGATGTTGATCGGATCGTCCGCGGACAACGCGGCCTGCACCTGCCGCAGCCGCTCCGGATCGCCGCCGCGACCGGACTCCATCAGGTCGGTCCACGACGACGTGCCGAGCAGCACGACCGCTTCCAGCCCGGCGCACTCCGGCCGGACCTCTTCGATCATCGCGGCGTAGTCGGAGGTCTTGAACTTGTCCGCGGCCACGAGCATCCGGATGCCCGCCTGGTTGAGCACGTACTTCAGTTCGTGCGAACGGTAGGCCGGGTTGATGTTGACCAGGATCGCGCCGATTTTCGCCGTCGCGTACTGGAGGAACGTCCATTCCGCCCGGTTCGGCGACCAGATGCCGACGCGGTCGCCCTTGCCGATTCCGGACGCGAGCAGCCCGTGCGCGAGGGTATCGACCTCGGCGGCGAGTTCGCGGTAAGTCCAGCGGGCGCCTGCCTCGCGGTCGACGAGCGCGTCCCGGTCGCCGAACGCGGCCACCGTGCGGTCGAAATTGTCCCCGATCGTGTCGCCGAGCAGGGGGACGCTGGAGGTCCCGGAGGCGTAACTCGGCAGTGCAGGCGCGTCAGGCATCGGTGCCTCCCGTGGCGGTCTTCTTCGACGGGCCCGAGTCTAAGCGCGATTTCGGACCTTTCCGCCACCCTCGTTATGGGGTGGGCCGCCACGAGCGGCTGATCGTCGTGCGCGTTCCGCTACCCTCGGTGCGGGTTGTTTCGTGCACGAGGGGACTGGGACGTTGCCAGAGGAATTCTCCCTGGGCTGGACCGAGACCGACGTGGCGGTGCGGCGCACCGGGCTGCCCGCGTCGTGGCATCCGTTCGAGATCCGCAGCGCGGGCGCGACGATGACCGAGCACCACCGGCTGGCCGAAGAAGCGTGGAACGCGCTGCGCGGCCGGGGCCTCGCGGACGCGGAGAAACTCGACCGGGACGTCGAAGCGACCCTGCGCGCCTGGACGAGGCCAGACGTCCTGATCATCGTGCGCGCGGCCGAACTGCCGTCCGGCACCGTGCTGTACCGCGCGTGCATCGGCGAGGGCCTCGGCGTGTTCTCGGAACAGGTCGACGACGGGCTTCGCTTCCGCCAGGTTCGGCCGGAACGGCTGGTGGATCTGGTGCTGAGCATGTTCCCGCCTTATCCGGCGCTCCCGGTGTCCCCGGTCGCGATCACCCAAGCGCCGCCGCCGAAACGCAACGCCGAGTACCCGCCTCCCTCGCGCCAGGACCGCGACGCGCTGGCCGGGTACTCGCAATGGCCGCTGCACCGGCACGGAACCGTGGAACTTTCGCTGCGGCCAGGACAAGGCACGCTGCGCCCGGTCTCGACGGCGACCTTCGTCGACACCGACGGCGGTCGCTACCTGACGTTCTCGGAACCGTTGCCCGACGGCGGTTTCCGGCTGCACTTCACGCCGTCGACGGGCACACACCTGCGGAAATGGCTGCTGGAGACGATCGAAGAGGGCGTGCGCTGAGAATTCAGGGCTAATCCCCGATGCCTTGGCCCCGCGCGGCAAGGCAGGATCAGCTCTATGCAGTTCCACTTAGTCGACGCCTTCACCGACCAGGCCTTCGCCGGCAACCCGGCAGGCGTCGTCGTGCTCGAACAACCAGCGGACGCAACGTGGATGCAGCAGGTCGCGGCGGAGATGAAGCACTCCGAAACCGCCTTCGTCGTCAACACCGGCGAAGGCGCGAAATCGCTCCGCTGGTTCACGCCGACCGACGAGGTCTCGCTCTGCGGGCACGCCACCATCGCCGTCACGCAGGTACTTGGCGGACACCAGGTTTACGACACTCTCAGCGGCCAGCTGACCTGCACCAAGACTGACGGCTGGATCGAGATGGACTTCCCCGCCGACCCGCCCATCGAGACCGGCGAAGACCTCTCCCGCATTCTCGGCCTGCCCGCGAAGTTCACCGGCCGAGCCCGCGAGAACCTCTTCGCGGTGCTCGAAAGCGTCGAAGCGGTCCGTCATGCCCAGCCGGACCTCGACGCCCTCCGCGACACCTGGACCGGACGGCTCATCATCACCGCACAGGGCGACGACTTCGTCAGCCGGTTCTTCGGCCCCGGCGTAGGCGTCGACGAGGATCCCGTCACCGGTTCCGCGCACTGCTCGCTGGCCCCGTACTGGGCTCGGCAGCTGGGCAAAACCACTCTCGTCGGACAGCAACTCTCCGCACGAGGCGGAACCGTGCGCACCGAAATCCGCGACGACCGCGTGCTGCTGCGCGGCCAGGCCGTCACCGTAATGAGCGGGGAGTTGTACGTCTGATGCGACTGATCCTCAACGTGATCTGGCTTGTCCTCGCCGGTTTCTGGATGGCGCTGGGCTATCTGCTCGCCGGAGTCGTCTGCTGCGTCCTGATCGTCACGATCCCGTTCGGCATCGCGTCGTTCCGGATCGCGAACTACGCGCTGTGGCCGTTCGGCCGGACCGTCGTCGACCGGCGCGAGGCCGGGGTCGGCTCCTTCGTCGGCAACGTGATCTGGTTCCTGGTCGCCGGGCTGTGGCTGAGCATCGGCCACCTGATCACCGGGACGCTGCAGTGCCTCACGATCATCGGCATCCCGCTGGGACTGGCCAACTTCAAGATGATCCCGATCTCGCTGATGCCGCTTGGCAAGGAGATCGTGGACGCCTGAGGCGGCTTTCGCTTGACGAGCCCGCGGCTGGGCTACCGGGCCGCGGGCTCGTCGCTGGGGTTAGCGACGTCAGCGCTGAGCCTTGACCGGAGGACGGGCGGTCGACGTCTAGCCGCCCTCCCACCGGCGACTGCCAGGTTCCCGCCAACCTCTGACCAGCCATTTCCCCCGGTGCCCAACGCCAGATCCCACCGAAAAATAATTTTGTCTTGACAACTCAAACCATCGGTTGCAGGCTATGCCCATGACCAACACACGCAAGCTGATCCTGGGTTTCTACGTCTCCCTCGACGGCAAGAGCGCCGACGCCGACAACGGGATCCGGGACGTCATGATGTCGATCGACGACCCCGAGCAGGAGAAATACTTCGTCGACCAGCTGTGGGAGGCCGGGGCCTTCCTCATGGGCCGCAACACTTACGAGGCCATGGCCGGTTTCTGGCCCACCGCGGACCACCCGTCGGCCAAGCCGATGAACGAGATCCCCAAGGTCGTGTTCTCCAGAACCCTGACCACCGCAGACTGGGCCGAAACCCGGATCGCCAGCGGCGACCTCGCGGAAGAGATCGCCAAGCTCAAGGCCGAGCCGGGCAAGGATCTCGTCGCCGCGGGCGGAACCGAATTCCTGCACTCGCTGATCAAGCTCGGCGTGGTGGACGAGTACCGGCTGTGGGTGCTGCCCGCCGTCACCGGCACGGGCGCGGCGCTGTTCCCGGAACTCGACGAGGCCCGGCGGCTGCGGCTGGTCAAAAGCACCGCCTTCCCGTCCGGGATCCTCGAACTCCGTTACGCGGCCAGCTAGTCCTCCGGCTCGAAGGGCAGCTTCACCACGAGGCACGGCCCGCCGACGAACAGCCCGCCGTCGATGCCCAGCGCTTTCCCCCCGGCATAGAGGTACGGGCCTTCGATCTGCGTCGGGTGAATGCCCAGCTGATCCGCGATCACGCTGTGCCCGTGGACGATCCGCGAGCCGCCCAGCGCGTCGAGGAGCTGCTGGGCGTTCTCCTCGCCGTCCGGGCCACGGAAGGCGTAGCGGGTGGTCATCCGCCGCCACACGTCCCACCAGGCTTCGATGTTGCTGCCGGACAGGATGTCGTGCGCGGTGGCGTTGATCGTGTCGAGGTCCTCGCCCCAGTCGAGGTACTCGAGGGTGTCGGAGTGCAGCAGCAGATGGTCCTCGTCGACCGCGACCAGCGGGCGTTCGGTGAGCCATTCGATGTGCTCGGGGGTGAGCCGGTCCTGGTCCGACAGCAGGCCGCCGTTGATCTCCCAGCTGCGCGCGAAACTGCGCGGGCCGAAGTCGGACGGCACCGGGCGGTCGCCGAAGTGGTACATGCCCAGCAGCAGGATCTCGTGGTTGCCGAGCAGCATTTCCACCGACCCGCCCGCCTCCGCCGCCTGCCCCTGCAGTCCGCGCACGAGGTCGATCACGCCGACGCCGTCCGGGCCGCGGTCGGTGAAGTCGCCGAGGAACCACAGCCGGTCGTCGACGCCGGCCCAGTTGCCGTCGCTGTCGACCAGGCCCTCGGCGCGCAGTGCGTCGACCAGGGCGTCCCGGTGCCCGTGGACGTCGCCCACCACATAGACGCTCATTGTTCGACGATATGCCCTGATCCCGAGCGGTGGGCGGTCAGCCTTCGCCGAACGGGTCGAGCGTTCGCCCGATCAGGTCGGCGACCGAGCCGATCACCTTCGTCGGCCGGTACGGGTAGTTCTCCACCGAATCCTCGTTCGAGATGCCGGTGAGCACCAGGATGGTCTGCAGCCCGGCCTCGATCCCGGAGTGCACGTCGGTGTCCATCCGGTCGCCGATCATGAGCGTCGACTCCGAATGCGCGCCCAGCCGGCGCAGCGCGGACCGCATCATCAACGGGTTCGGCTTGCCGACGTAGTACGGCGAGCGGCCGGTGGCCCGCTCGATCAGCGCCGCGACGGACCCGGTGGCCGGCATCGAGCCCTCGACGCTCGGGCCGGTCGCGTCCGGGTTGGTCGCGATGAACTTCGCGCCGCCCTCGATCAGCCGGATCGCGCGCGTGATCGCGCTGAAGCTGTACGTGCGGGTCTCGCCGAGCACGACGTAGTCCGGGTCGCGTTCGGTCAGCACGTAGCCGACCTCGTGCAGCGCCGTGGTGAGCCCGGCCTCGCCGATCACGAACGCCGAGCCGTTCGGCCGCTGCGACGACAGGAACTTCGCGGTGGCCAGCGCCGAGGTCCAGATCGACTCCTCGGGGATGTCCAGACCAGTGCGCAACAGCCGCGCGCGAAGGTCGCGCGGGGTGTAGATCGAGTTATTGGTGAGCACTAAAAAGTCGATCTCGTTGTTCCGGAGTTCGGCGAGGAACTCGTCCGCCCCCGGGACGAGGTGTTCCTCCCTGACCAGCACACCGTCCATGTCGGAGAGATACGTCCACCGGCCTTCGCTCATACGCGAAAACCTATCACGCGCGCGAGACCCTCGCGGCGGACGACGAAAACGGCCACAGCGGAAATTCCGCAAACACCGGTGCATTCGCCGGCGCGCAATTCTTTCCGTCTCTTGTCTTGATGAGACATATTTCGCCGTCGAACGAAATAGGCGGGCCGGGTCAGGAAGCCGCGGCCGGATGCACCGCCACGGTCGCGGCCTTCACCGACAGCATCACCGCCGAACCGGGTTCCAGCGCGAGTTCGGCGACGGCGGCCGGGGTGAGGTCGGCGGTCAGGCCGTGCGCCCAGCCGTCGCCCTCGGCCCGGACGCGGATCACCGGCCCGTGCGGTTCGAGCGCCGCGACGACGGCGTCCGTCGTATTGCGCGGACTGCCGTGCTGCTCGCCGTCGTGTGGATAAACAGCGACGGCGTTCGGCGCGAAGACGGCCACCGCGGGTTCCCCGACGACCACGTCCGGCACCGGAATACCCGTCACCACCTCACCCGAAGCGGTGCGCAGACCGCCCTCGACCGCTGTGCCCGCAACGAGGTTCAGCCCGGCGATCCGCGCGGTGAACGCCGTCCGAGGGGCGGCCAGCACCTCCCGGGTCGGCCCGCGTTCCACGATCCGGCCGCCGTTCATCACCGCGACGTGGTCGGCCAACGCCAACGCGTCCAGCGGATCGTGCGTGACCAGCACGGTCGTCGGACCGTCGCGCAGCACCCGGCGCAGCAGGCCGCGGATCGCCGGTGCCGCGTCCACGTCGAGCGCGGCGAACGGCTCGTCCAGCAACAGCAGATCCGGCGCGGACGCCAGCGCTCGCGCGATCGCGACCCGCTGCTGCTGCCCGCCGGACAGCTGGCTCGGCCGCCGGCCCGCGAACTGAACCGCGTCCACTTCAGCCAGCCACCGCGAAGCGATCGCCCGCGCCTCCGCCCGGCTGGCACCGGTCGAGCGCGGCGAGAACGCGACGTTGTCCATTGCGGACAGATGCGGGAAAAGCAGCGCGTCCTGGGACAGCAGGCCGATCCGCCGGTCGTGCGGCGGCAAGTCGACGCCGTTGCCGGCCAGCCGTCGATCGGCGAGCGTGACGTCGGCCGAGGTCACCGGCAGCAGACCGGCGAGACTGCCGAGCACAGTGGATTTCCCGGAACCGTTGGGGCCGAGCAGCGCGAGCACGGTGCCGCCGGGCACGGTGAACTCGACGTCGAGCGAGAACTCGCCGCGGGTCAGCGCCAGCTTCGCCGAAAGCGTCACCGCAGCCCGCCTTCCCACGATCGCGGCCGCGCGACCGCGATGACCAGGATCGCGACCACGATGAGCAGCAACGCGAGCGCGACCGCGCTGTCGATGTCCACTTCGGCCTGCGTGTAGACCTCGATCGGCAGCGTCCGGGTCACGCCTTCCAGGCTGCCCGCGAACGTGATGGTCGCGCCGAACTCCCCGAGCGCGCGAGCGAAGCTCAGCACTACTCCGGAACCCAAAGCCGGCAGCAGCAACGGCAGTGTCACCCGGCGGAACACCGTCCACGGGCGCGCGCCGAGGGTCGAGGCGACCTGCTCGTAACGGTCGCCGGAGCCGCGCAACGCGCCCTCCAGGCTGACGACGAGGAACGGCATCGCCACGAACGTCTGCGCGAGCACCACCGCGGCCGTCGTGAACGGCACCTGCTCGCCGGTCAGCCAGGTGATCAGGATGCCGAGGAAACCCTTGCGGCCCAGCAGGTACAGCAGCGCCAGACCGCCGACCACCGGCGGCAGCACGAGCGGCAGCAGCACGATCGAACGCAGCATCCGGACGCCGGGCACCCGGGAGCGGGCCAGCACGATCGCCAGCGGCACGCCGAGCAGCACGCAGGCCACTGTGGACAGTGCGGCGGTCACCAGCGACAGCCGGAGCGCGTTCAGCGACGAGGACGTGACCAGCAGCGACGGCAGCCGGGTGAGATCCGACCGCACGAGGAGGCCGACGACCGGCAGCACCACGAGCGCGAGCGCGGCGACGGCGGGGAACCAGAGGACCAGGGGCACCCGGGCGTGCGGCGGCCGGGTCTCGGCCGCCGCGCCCGCCTTACTTGCCAGGGCCGAACCCGATCTTGGCCAGTTCGGCCTTGCCTTGCGCGCCGAGGACGAAGTCGCTGAACTGCTTCGCCAGCGCCGCCTGCGGGGCGTTCTTGACGACCGCGATCGGGTACTGGTTCACCGCGCCCGAGGACTCCGGGAAGTCGACCTTGTCCACTTTGCCCGCGGCCGAGGTCGCGTCGGTGACGTACACCAGGCCCGCGTCGGCGTCGCCCGACTGGACCTTGGCCAGCACCTGCTTGACGTTCGTCTCCTCGCTGACCGGCTTCAGCGTGGTCTTGGTGCTCTGCTCGATCTTCTTCGTGGCCGCACCGCACGGCACCTGCTGCGCGCACACGACCACGTTCAGGCCGGGCTTGGTCAGGTCGGCGAAGGTCTTGATGCCCTTCGGGTTCCCCTTGGCCACGGCGATCGCGAGCTTGTTGGTGGCGAACA
Source organism: Amycolatopsis sp. NPDC054798 (assembly GCF_053611505.1). Lineage (NCBI taxonomy): Bacteria > Bacillati > Actinomycetota > Actinomycetes > Pseudonocardiales > Pseudonocardiaceae > Amycolatopsis > Amycolatopsis sp. NPDC054798. Next base: position 11,872 of record NZ_JBSHAM010000029.1, read on the forward strand.
CCGAGGGCTGCCCGTCGATCACGCCGTCCTGCACGGCCTTGTCCATGTTCTTCTGGTCGGCCGAGGCGAAGACGTCGGCCTTGGCCCCGTTGTCCAGCTTCTGCACGAGCGACGAGGAACCCTCGTAGTCGAAGGTGACCTTGACGCCCGGGTGCGCGGCCTCGAACTGCTTGCCCAGCACGGTGAACGACTCGGTGAGCGAGGCCGCGGCGAACACGGTCAGCGTGCCGCTCGCGCCACCGCCAGGGGCGGGCGCGGACCCCGAGCTGGGCTGGTCGCCGGAGCTGCAGGCACTGGCGGCCAAGGCGATCGCCGCGGCACCGGCGAGGGCGAGCTTCTTCATCTGGATCCTTCCGGGGTTTCCACCACGACGGTGGTCGCCTTGACCACGGCGACCGCGAGCACGCCCGGGCGCAGCCCGAGTTCGCGGACCGCCTCGGTGCTCATCAGTGACACCACCCGATGCGCCCCGCACTGCAGTTCGACCTGCGCCATCACCTTGTCGGCGATGACCTCGGTGACGAGCCCGACGAAGCGGTTGCGGGCGGAGCGGCCGACCGCCGACGGGTCGTCCGGTCCGGTGGCTTGCGCCCGGGCGAACGCGGCGAGCTGAGCGCCGTCGACGACCTTGCGGCCAGCGGCGTCGTCCGTCGCGGTCAGCTGACCCGCGCGGACCCACCGGCGGACGGTGTCGTCGCTTACGCCGAGCAGTCGAGCGGCCTCGGACAACCGAAATTGCGGCATGGCTGGAACATTATCCCCGCAGATGCGGAAAAGCTATGCGGGGTCCCTATTTTCGCCCCACGCTTCGAGCATTGCGAACTGATAACGCCCGAGCACTTTCCGTTCCGCGGAAGTGAACTCCGCGAGCACCCCGGCAAGCCGGTCGGCGACCCGCGCGGAGATCGCGTCGAGCCGCCGCGAACCGGCCTCGGTGATCGTCACGAGCACCTTCCGGCGATCGGTCCGGTCGCGTTCGCGGAGCACCAGACCGGCCTTCTCCAGCCGGTCGAGCACACCGGTCACCGCACCCGTCGACAAGCCGGTGAGCTGCCCGATCCGGCCTGGAGTAAGGGAATTCGCGGCCTGCCCGGCGAGTTCGAGAGCCTGCAGTTCGGTCGCCGAGAGCCCTTCGAGCGCGGCGTCGCGAGCGTGCCGGAGGACGATGTGCGTGCGCAGTCGCGCCGCCACCGCCGCGAAGTGAGTCAGCTCACCATTCGTCTCGCCGGTGCTCACCGAGTGCCTCCACATCGGAACCGAGGGTGGTTTCCAGGTTTTTCGCAAGACTGCCTTTTCCGGCGGCGCGAGCTATCGTGAGCGTAATGACGGCAGTACATCTCGGGTTTCCTCGCGTCCCCGGCAACCGAGGCCCGTCCGGCACGCCCCGGCCCGAGCACCCCGGCCTCGTCGACTCCTTCGGCCGCGTCGCGACCGACCTGCGAGTCTCCCTCACCGACCGGTGCAATCTGCGCTGCACGTACTGCATGCCCGCCGAGGGTCTCGACTGGATGCCGAGCGACCAGGTGCTCACCGACGACGAACTCGTCCGGCTCATCCGGATCGCGGTCGAACAGCTCGGCGTCACCGACATCCGGCTGACCGGCGGCGAACCGCTGCTGCGCCCGGGCCTGGAACAGATCGTCGAGCGGATCACCGCGCTCGAACCGCGGCCCCGGGTGTCCATGACCACCAACGGGATCGGGCTGGCCAAACGCGCCCCCGGCCTCGTTTCCGCCGGGCTCGACCGGATCAACGTCTCGCTCGACACCATCGACCGCGAGCGCTTCGCCGAGCTGACCCGCCGCGACCGGCTGCCGCACGTGCTGGCCGGCCTCGCCGCCGCCCGCGACGCCGGGCTGTCGCCGGTGAAGATCAACTCCGTGCTGATGCGCGGCTACAACGAGCACGAGGCGGTGCCGCTGCTGCGGTTCTGCCTCGAAGAGGGCTACCACCTGCGGTTCATCGAGCAGATGCCGCTCGACGCGCAGCACGGCTGGAACCGCCGCGACATGGTCACCGCCGAGGAGATCCTCGCGATGCTCGGCGAGGCCTTCGCCCTCACCCCGTTCCCGGCCCCGCGCGGCGGCGCCCCCGCCGAACGCTGGCTGGTCGACGGCGGACCGGGCGACGTGGGCGTCATCGCGTCGGTGACCAGGCCGTTCTGCTCCGCTTGCGAGCGCACCCGGCTGACCGCCGACGGCGCCGTCCGCTCCTGCCTGTTCTCGAACGACGAGACGGACCTGCGTTCCCTCGTGCGCGCGGGCGCGCGCGATGAGGAGGTGGCGGACGCGTGGCGGGACACGATGTGGCGCAAGCTCGCGGGCCACGAGATCAACGAGGCCGGCTTCGCACAGCCGATCCGGCCGATGAGCGCGATCGGCGGTTGAGCCATGACCTCTCCCTCGGCGTCCTCTGCCCCGCTGACGGTCGTCGTCCGGTACTTCGCCTCGGCGCGGGCCGCGGCAGGCACTGAAGAGGAGAAGGTGGAGCTGACGGCAGGCGCGACGGTGGCGGACGCCGTCCAGGCACTGCGCGAGCTGCACCCCGGGCAACTTTCCCGCGTTCTCGACGCGGCGAGCTTCCTGGTCAACGAGGTGGCGGTCCGCGATCGCGGCCGCGCGCTCAGTGACGGGGCCCGTCTGGACGTCCTCCCGCCGTTCGCCGGCGGATGAGCCGCCGGAAAGCCCCCGTTCACCCGGCTGAGCGCCGCGCTGGCCGCCGGAGCGGCGGTTTCCGGCCGATTGGTCCGGACCACGGCGAATGGCGGCACTGGCGCGCTGAGCGATCAACGCGCTTTATCCCTACTCTCCGAAGCGTTTCGCTCACGGCGTATTTCCGCAGCTCAAAGAACCACTCGGCGGGCAGTGGCCGACCGTTGACGAGTGGTTTAGAGTGCCCGCCCTTATCTGCTGCGAATGGCCCCTTGACGCGTTATCGACGTGACCCAAGCCTCACGATCCGTGAAATATCTCGGCTAGAAAACGGCCAGATAACGGCGCTCTGACCTGCGAAAACAGGCGGATCGAGACAGGTTGCGTGCCGTTACTGTGACGTAGGTCACAGCCCGAATGATTTCCGATCACGCCGCGAATTACGTACCGTCGCTTTTCGGTTGGCCCCGACCGACCAAGCAACACCGGGAATCCGTAGCGCCCAGCTCTGTCCGACGGATCCCCGGACCCATACCCCGAGCGAAAGCATTTCCGGACAGAGACGAGGGGACGAAGACGGCGCGTCGTGCGACGTCCGCGTCAGCCGCCCGGCAACGGGCGGACGGGCTCCCAACCCGACCCGCAGCATCGTGCTCGTAGGCGCAGGAATCGAGAAGTTTTCAGATGTCTTACCGAGGCAAGCACCGCAAGATGTCCGCCGCCACCCGCACCATCGCCCGTGTCGCAGTCGCGGGTATCGCGGTCGGCGCTCCCCTCGCGATCGCCGCGACCCCCGCGTCGGCGACCAACTGGGACGCCATCGCGCAGTGCGAGAGCGGCGGCAACTGGAACACCAACACCGGAAACGGCTACTACGGTGGTCTCCAGTTCACCCAGAGCACCTGGAAGGCCTACGGCGGCACCGGCAGCCCGCAGGGCGCCTCGCGCGAGCAGCAGATCGCTGTCGCCGAGCGCGTGATGCAGGGCCAGGGCCCCGGCGCGTGGCCGGTGTGCAGCAAGAAGGCCGGCAGCTCGGCCTCCGCGCACAAGGCGACCCCGAAGAAGAGCACCGCCACCAAGAAGGCGACCCCGAAGAGCGTTGCCCCGAAGAAGCAGCAGGTCACCCAGCCTGTCGCCGCGGCGGTGGCGAACTCCAACCCGAACGGTGACTACACCGTGAAGGCGGGCGACACGCTCTCGAAGATCGCCAAGGAGCACAACATCCAGGGCGGCTACCAGAAGCTGCAGGACCTGAACAAGCAGTACGTGTCGAACGCGAACTTCATCGTGGTCGGCCAGAAGCTCGCCACCAAGTGAATCCGAGCCTCCTCGTGAGGCGGGTTCCGGCGCAGCTGCTGCTGTGACAGAACGTCTGAAGGGCCCCACCGCGTCAAATCCCCTGGCGGTGGGGCCCTTCGTCGTGTCCGGGCTCGTGAGCGGCCTCCCCGTGGGTTCAGCCGCTCACGAGGGGGGTCAGGGCGAGTTGACCCATTCGTCGGTGCCGTCGGTGAAGTGCTGGTGCTTCCACACCGGAAGCCGCGCCTTCACCTCGTCCACCAGTTCCGCGCACGCGGTGAACGCCTGGCCGCGGTGCTCGGCGGCGACCGCGCAGGCGAGCGCGACGTCGCCGATCGTCAGCGCGCCGACCCGATGGCTCACCGCCACCGCCCGCACGCCCTTCCAGCGCGCGGCGAGGTCGTTGACCACCTCGGCGAGCACGTCGCGAGCCGTCGGGTGGCCCTCGTAGGTCAGATCGCGCACGCCCTTGCCGCCGTCGTGGTCGCGGACCACGCCCGAGAACGTGACCACGGCGCCCGCCGCGTCGTCCTCCACCAGCTGTGCGTGTTCCTCGACCGACAGCGGCTGGTCGCTCACGTCAGCCCGCAGGATCCGCACTGCGGGGCCGGACGGAGCGGCCTCGCGCGGGTGGTCTCCGCCGGCGAGCTGGTCGACCGCGTGCTCGAGGATGTCCTCCAGGACCCGCAGACCGTCCTTCACGCCGCCGCTCGACCCCGGAAGGTTCACCACGAGGGTCCGGCCCGCGACTCCGGCCACACCGCGCGACAGCACCGCGGTGGGCACCTTCGGCAGTCCGGCCGCGCGGATCGCGTCCGCGACGCCGGGCAGTTCGTAATCGAGCACCGCGCGGGTGACGTCCGGGGTGCGGTCGGTCGGCGAGATGCCGGTGCCGCCGGTCGTGAGGATCACCGCGACGCCGTCGGCCACCGCGGCTCGCAGCGCGACGCCCACCGGGTCGCCGTCCTCGACGACGACCGGCGGCGGCACCTCGTAGCCGCGGCCGGCCAGCCAGCCGACGAGCACCGGGCCGGTCTTGTCCTCGTAGACGCCCCGGGCGGCGCGGTTGGAGGCGACGATGACGCGCGCGGTCTTGGTCATGGCCGCTCCCAGGTTCCGGTCTTGCCGCCGTCCTTGCGGATCAGCCGCACGTTGTCGAGCGTCGCGGCCGGGTCGACGGCCTTGATCATGTCGTGCAGCGTCAGCCCGGCGACCGCGACGGCGGTCAGCGCCTCCATCTCGACGCCGGTGACGTCCTTGGTCTTGGCCGTCGCGCTGATGTGGACCGCGGCACCGTCCAGTTCGAACTCCACCTTGACCCCGGACAGCGCGATCTGGTGGCACAACGGGATCAGCTCGGGCACGCGTTTGGCGCCCATGATCCCGGCGATCCGCGCGGTCGCCAGCGCGTCGCCCTTGGGAAGGCCGTTGGCCGAAAGCAGGCCGACGACCTCCGCCGTGGTGTGGACGGTCCCGCCGGCGAGCGCGGTGCGCGCGGACGCGGTCTTGCCGGAAACGTCGACCATCCGGGCGGCGCCGGACTCGTCGACATGGCTGAGTTCACTCACGCCCGCGAGGCTACTGCGCAACTTCGCCCAAAGTCCGTGAAGGGCTCCTTGAGGGAATCTGATTCCCTCAAGGAGCCCTTCACGGACGGAGCGAGTTTGGGTCAGCTGGCGCGTTCCGCCTTAACCGCATTGCGCACCGCTTCGGCGACCGCCGGGGCCACCGCGTTGTCGAACACGCTCGGCACGATGAACGACGCGTTGAGCTTGCCGTTGTCCACCACGTCGGCGATCGCGTCGGCGGCGGCCAGCAGCATGTTGTCGTCGATGTTGTGCGCGGCGGCGTCGAGCAGGCCGCGGAAGACGCCCGGGAACGCCAGGACGTTGTTGATCTGGTTCGGGAAGTCGCTGCGCCCGGTGGCGACGACCGCGGCGTGCTTCTGCGCCTCCAGCGGGTCGATCTCCGGGTCCGGGTTGGCCAGCGCGAAAACGACCGCGTTGTCGTTCATCGTGGCGACCTGCTCCGCGCCGAAGAGGTTCGGGGCCGAGACGCCGATGAAGACGTCCGCGCCGACCAGCGCGTCGTGCAGGGTGCCGGACTTGCGGTCGGAGTTGGTGTGCTCGGCGATCCAGGTCAGGTTGTCGTCGAGGTTGCCGCGCTCGGGGTAGACGACGCCGTCGATGTCGGCGGCCACAATGTCGCCCGGGTTCTTGCGCAGCAGCAGGCGGATGATCGCCGAACCGGCCGCGCCGACGCCGCTGACCACGATCTTGCAGTCCTCGATGTTCTTCCCGACCACCCGCAGCGCGTTGCGCAGCGCGGCGACCACGACGATCGCGGTGCCGTGCTGGTCGTCGTGGAAGACCGGGATGTCCAACTGCTCGCGCAGCCGCTTCTCGATCTCGAAGCAGCGCGGCGCGGCGATGTCCTCGAGGTTGATGCCCGCGTACACCGGGGCGAGCGCCTTCGCGATCATGATGATCTCTTCGGTGTCCTGGGTGTCCAGGCAGACCGGCCAGGCGTCGACGTCGGCGAACTTCTTGAACAGCGCCGCCTTGCCCTCCATCACCGGCAGCGCGGCGGCCGGGCCGATGTTGCCGAGGCCGAGCACGGCGGAACCGTCGGTGAGCACCGCGACGGTGTTGCGCTTGATGGTCAGCCGGCGCGCGTCCTCGGGGTTCGCGGCGATCGCCTGGCACACGCGGGCGACGCCCGGCGTGTACGCGCGGGAGAGGTCGTCACGGTTGCGGAGCGCGACCTTGGGGCTGACCTCGATCTTGCCGCCGAGGTGGATCAGGAACGTCCGGTCCGAGACCTTGCGCACGCGCACGCCCGGCAGCGAATCGAGCGCCTGGGTGATGTCTTGGGCGTGGTTCTCCGACAGCGCGTTGGCGCTGATGTCGATCACGATGGTTTCCGGGTGCGATTCGACGACGTCGAACGCCGTCAGCACCCCGCCGACGCGGCCGACCGCGGTGGTGAGATCGCCCGCGGCCGTGGACGAGGCCGGGGCCTCGACCCGGACGGTGATCGAATACCCGGGACCGGGAACCGGCATGACACGTACTCCCCGCTGGTGGAGTGGGTTCGGACGGCTCGAATCTAGTCCGGTGACCCGCGCCACCCCACCCCAACCGGGTGACTGACCAGTAACTTCAGGATCGGGGGCTCCGCCGGTCGCGGTGCCCCCGAACGCGTCCGCAGGTCAGCGGTTGATCTCGGTCTCCGGGTGCACGTAGGGCACCGTGTCGAGCGGGAAGGCCAGGTCGCCGAACGGCGAAAGCGCTCCCTGCCGGTCCGAGGACAGCTCGGTGACCGGGTGCTCGCCCGGCTCGCCCGGCCACGTCGGGTCGATGCCCTTGCTCTGCTTGTCGCCCTTCGCCACTGCTTCCTCCGAGGCCCTCGTCCGGCAAACTCGCACACAGTCTGCCCGAACACCGCTCGTGCGCGCGCACCCGCCCGGTATCCTGGGTGTCTATGCCCGCGACCTCTCTGGCGGACTGGCTGCGTGCGGAGTCCGACGACGCACTCGCCGAACTGCTGCGCACACGTCGCGATCTGTCCACCCCTCCTCCGTCCGACACCACTGTGCTCGCCACCCGCGCGGGCACGCCGGGGTCGGTCGCCCGAGCCTGCGAAGACCTCGACACGTTCACGCTCGCGGTGATCGACGCGTTGCTGGTCGCCGGTGCCGATGTCGAGCCGACGCCGGTGTCCGCGGTGACGGCGCTGGTCGGCCGCGACGTCAGCGAACCGCTCGCGCGCCTGCGCGCTCGGGCTCTCGTCTGGGGCACCGACGACGAACTGCGAGTGCCGCCCGCGGCTCGCGACGCGCTCGGGCCGTTCCCCGCCGGGCTCGGCGCGCCGTCGCCCGCGCTGGCCGCCACCGACATCGACGCGCGCCTCGCGGAGGTCGGCGACGACGAGCGGGCGGTCCTGACAGCGCTGGCCGCCGGGCCCCCGATCGGCCGCACCCGCGACGCGAGCTTCGACGTCGGACTGTCCGACGCGGCCACGCCGGTGCAGAAACTCCTCGCGCGCGGCCTGCTGCTGCGCCGCGACGACCAAACCGTCGAGCTTCCGCGCGAACTCGGCCTGCTGCTGCGCGGCGGCCGCGCGTTCGAACCGGACACGCTGGTTGAGCCAGAGCTGCCCGTCAATCCACATCGGACGGACACTGTGGACGAAACGGCGGCCGGCGAAGCGATGGAGTTGTTGCGGCAGACGGAATCTCTGCTGCGGATGTGGTCGGCTGCGCCGCCGCCGGTGCTCAAGGCGGGCGGGCTCGGAGTGCGCGAGCTGAAGAAGATCGCCAAGGATCTCGAAATCGACGAGACCCGTGCGACGCTGCTCGTGGAGCTGGTCGTCGGCGCGGGACTCGTTGCGGACAGCGAAAACACCACCCCGGAGTACGTGCCCACCATGCTCACCGACAGCTGGCTCGCGTCGCCGTCGGTGCAGCGGTGGATGACGCTCGCGCAGGCGTGGCTGGAACTGCCGCGGCTGCCCGGTCTCGCCGGTGGCCGGGACGGGAAAGACAAGCCGATCGCGCCGCTGTCCGAGGAATTGCGACGGCCGCTCGCGCCGGTTTCGCGACACCGCGTGCTTTCCGCGCTGGCCGAGCTGAATCCGGGCGCAGGCGTGAAAAGCGTCGACGAATTGGTGGCCGTCCTTGCCTGGCGCGCACCCCGGCGAGGCGGCCGGCTGCGCGACGAAACCGTCCGCTGGACAATGGCCGAGGCAACCGCACTGGGCCTCGTCGGTCTCGGTGCGCTCACCACCGCCACGCGGCTGCTGCTGGAGGACGACCGCTCCGGCGCGGTCGAGGCGATGCACGACGCACTGCCCGCGCCGATCGATCACGTGCTGGTGCAAGCTGACCTGACCGTCGTCGCGCCGGGCCCGCTGGAGCCGGAATTGGCGGCGGACATGGCCGCGGTCGCGAACGTCGAATCCGCTGGGCACGCAACGGTTTACCGGATCACCGAGGAATCGGTGCGGCGGGCGCTCGACACCGGACGGACCGCCGACGAACTGCACGCGATGTTCCGCGACAAGTCGGCGACCCCGATACCGCAAGGCCTCACGTACCTGATCGACGACGTCGCCCGCCGCCACGGCCGATTGCGCGGCGGCACCGCGGGATCGTTCCTGCGCTGCGACGACGAGGCACTGCTCGCCGAGGTCCTCGCGAACCCGGTAGCCGCGGAGTACGACCTGCGGCTGATCGCACCGACGGTGCTGATCAGCTCCGCACCCCTGGCCGAAGTACTGGAAGCCTTGCGTGGCGCGGGTTTCGCCCCCGCGGCGGAAGGTCCGGACGGCCGGGTGGTCGACCTGCGGCCCACCGGACGCAGGCTCCCCGCTCGCGCCCGCGCGGCTCGCGCACGGCCCGGCGAACAGGCTGTGCTGACCGACGAACAGGCGACGCGGATCGTGTCGAACCTCCGCGCAGGAGACCAAGCTTCGGCACGGCGGCGCGGTTCGACAGTCCGCGCACCGGGCGGCGGCGGGGCGGATACCACGGCGACGCTGGACCTGCTGTCGCGCGCGACGCTCGAACAGCGCGAGGTGTGGATCGGCTTCGTCGACTCACGCGGCACGGCGAGCCAACGGGTCGTACGCCCGCTGCGAGTCGGCGGCGGGGTGCTTGAGGGCGCGAACCACGAGCGGTATCCGTTGCACCGCATCACTTCCGCGGCGTTGGTCGAGGACTGAGGCCGCTCCGGAGTGGCGTTGGGTGCGTCGGTTGTGGTGTTTGGGGCATCCGGCGCATCGAGGCGGTGTTGGGTGTGTTGAACGGGCCTCGGAGTGGCATTCGGTGCGTTGGGTGCGCCGAAGTGGCGTTCGGGCCAGAGCGCCCCAATGTGGCATTGGGTGCATGTGACGCACCCAATGTGGCGTTCGGTGCGTCTGACGCACCCAATGCCACATTGGGGTGGGCCCGGAAGTGAGCAGGCAACGCAAGACAAGGCGGGGCGGAGCGGGGACAAGGCGGGGCGGAGCCGACGCGCGAGTGCAGGCGGGGCAGGGCGAGGCGGGAGCGGGCGGAACGGGAGCAGAGCGGGCGCTCAGAGATTCCGCAGCCCCTGCAGCACCCGCTCCATGAACTCCCGCGAAGACCGGTCCCCCAGCACCAGATCGGTCTGGTGCAGCATGACGAGACCGATGTCCGCCATATCGCCCACCAGCACCTTCACCACTCCAAGAGGCAGGTGCAGATGCGCGGCGATCTCGGCGACCGACCGGGTCTCCAGGCACAGATCGCAGATCCGCCGGTGCTCGATCGAGCGCACCCCGCGGTAGCGGCGGCCCTCGTCGCTGGTGGAGACCAGGGCCTCCAGCGCGAGGTTGTGGTCCGAATGCGTCCGGCCTCGGGTCCGCGCGTACGGCCGCACCCGCGACTTCGCCGGCTGGACGGGCGGTTCCGGTTCAGGCTGCGCCGACTCCTCTTCGGACCAGAACCGGTCCAATTCGGACACTCCAGAAGGCGGGCCGCCATAGGAATACTGGTCCTCCGCCGGAGGCTCTTCGACCAGCGCGTGCCTGCTGCGGGTGGCTTGTTCGACGTGCTGCCGTTGGTACGCCGAACCTTCCGGCACCACGCGGTCGTCCGGGCCGGGCGAACCGGCGTATTCGTCGAACGAGTACGGGTCGTGCGCCGCAGGCCGCGATGGCGGTTCTTCCCAGCGGTGGTTCTGCCGGGGCTCTTCCCAGTAACCGGATTCGCCGTCCTCGACCCATTCGTAACCGTCGTCCCAGTTCTCTTCCTGAACCGGAGCGGGAGCCGGGGCCACCGGACGCGGGGCGACCGCCTGCTGCACCGGACGCGGCGCGGGCGCGGGAGCCGGACGAGGAGCGGGTTCCGGACGGCGGGCAGGTTCCGGACGGCGAACGGGCTCCGGTCGTCGAGCAGCGGGCGGCGGAGGCGGAGGCGGAGGCGGCGAGGGCCGCGGCTGCCGGTGCGGCAACCGCAGGCTCAGCGAACTCAGCTCATACCGGCTCGGCGAGTCGAACGACTCCCGTTCCGTGCCTTTGTGGAGGGCGTCCCAGGCGCCCGTGTCCTGGTCTCCGAAACCCGAGATCTTCATCGGCTACCCCAGCACCCCGCCGCCCTGCAGCTGGGCGCGCAGCTCCGGCGTGATCTGCTCGCCGACCCGCTCGACCAGCAGGGTCATCTCGTACGCCACCGTTCCGATGTCGCACGTCGGCGCGGCGAGCACAGCCAGGCAGGACCCGTCGGTGACCGACATCAGGAACAGGTACCCGCGCTCCATCTCGACCACGGTCTGGTTCACGCCGCCCGCCTCGAAGCACCGCGCGGCGCCTTGGGTGAGGCTGATCAGCCCGGACGCCACCGCCGACAGCTGCTCGGCGCGCTCCTGCGGCAAACCCTCCGAAGGTGCGAGCATCAGTCCGTCGGCCGACACCAGCACCGCGTGCGCCGCACCCGGGACCCGGCGCACGAAATCCGAGATCAGCCAGCTGAACGTGCCCTGGTCCGCTGGCCGGTCGGAATCGGTCACTGCCCCTCCAAGCTCCTCGAACGCTGCCGGACGCCCGCCTCGCGGCGTGCGAGTCCATCCTCGCCCGGCCGCGGTGAAGTCGTCGTTCCAGCGTATTCACGCACCCGGTCGTGTCGAGCGTGTGCCCGGGCACGGTACGTGTCTGCCGGATGTAACGTCGCGCGAACGCATGCACAACCACGCATTCGCGGGTCACTCGGTGGTGGCGGCGGCCACCGTGCGCAGCGGGATGTCCGTGCAGGTCACCGCCGGTCCGACGCCCCGATCAGGGGCGGTCGGCCTCGGCCGCAAGCGGACAGGACTACTCGGCCTGCCCGCTCGGAGGCACCACTCCCCGAAGCGGGTGAAGCCCTCGGAGTTCACTCCAACGGCCGCACCCGAGCCGGGGGTGTAACGGGAATCTGGGAGTCGGCGGACGCCTCCTTCGCAGACGGCGGCGGGGACCGGAGGCGGGGACTAGCCCGCCCGCAAAGCCGTGTCGTGCGCGATCGCGTGCTGCACGACGGAGATCAGCACCTGCTTCGCCGACTCCCGTTCCCGCGCGTCGCACGCCATGATCGGCACCGACGGCGAGATCGTGAGCGCGTGCCGCACGTCCTCGATCTGGTGGTGCAGCAGCCGGTCGAAGCAGTTGATCGCCACGACGTAAGGCAGCTTCCGGTTCTCGAAAAAGTCGATGGACGGGAACGCGTCCGCGAGCCGGCGCGTGTCCACCAGCACGACCGCGCCGATCGCACCGACGGCGAGGTCGTCCCACATGAACCAGAACCGGTGCTGGCCCGGCGTGCCGAACACGTACAGCACCAGGTCTGAGTCGAGCGAGATCCGGCCGAAGTCCATGGCCACCGTGGTGGTCGACTTGTTCGGCGTCGCCGACACGTCGTCGTGGCCCACGCTGGCCTCGGTCATCATGGCCTCGGTGGTCAGCGGGTCGATCTCGGAGATCGCCCCGACCATAGTCGTCTTGCCCGAACCGAACCCACCCGCGACCACGATCTTGGCCGACGAGGTCGGACCCGTCTGCGGTGTGTTCGCGTCGGAGTCAAATTCTCCGAAGCCCACTGAGCACCCTTTCCATGAACTCGATACTGGGGCGGTCGCCCGAATTCGTGCTGCTGCTCGTGTGCACGAGCACCAGGCCGAGGCCCGCCACGTCACCAATCAGCACCCGCACGACGCCGAGCGGCAGCCGCAGCAGCGCGGCCACCTCGGCGACCGACCGGGTGTCGAGGCACAGGTCGCAGATCGACCGGTGCTCCGGCACACGGACGCGGTCAAGCACCCTGCCCTGCTCGCTCGTCGACACCAGCGCCTCGATCGCGAGGTCGTAGGTCGGTTTCGTGCGACCGCGGGTACGAAAGTAAGGCCGGACCAGCCCGGAGGTCTCCACCTCGGCGGGCTCGTCCGCGTATTCGCCCGCCGCTTGCATCGGCAGCGCGGCGGCCAGCTCGTTCGACGAGGGTCCCGCCCGGTCGCGGTCGGCGCTGAACGCGGCGAACTCGGCCGAGTCGTACAGCGGTCCGCTCGCCCCTCCGAACAGCTCCGAACCCGGTCCGCCGAGCAGCCGCTCGCGGTACCCGGGCACCGCGGTGATGCCCGGCTGCTGCCCGGCGTTGGAATCGGTCAGCCAGTTCGGCGGTTCGCGCACCGGCTCGGAATCCGCGGCTTGGACGTCCCTTGAACGCCATTCGCGGTCGACCCGGTCCCGGAAGGACTTCCAGTCCTCCCGGCTCTGGTCCCGATCGCCCCAGCCCCCGGTGTGCTCGTCACCGAGCCGGCCATCGCCGCGCAAGCGCCCGTCGTCCACGGTTTACTCCTGTAGTCCTAGGTCCGCCTAGCGACGGACCGCAGCGCCCTGCAGTTGTGCCCGCATCTCCGGTGTCAGCTGCTGGCCGACCCGTTCGACCAGCAGAGTCATTTCGTACACCACCAAGCCGATGTCGCTCTCCGGCGAGCCGAGCACCGCGAGGCACGAGCCGTCGGACACCGACATCAAGAAGAGGAATCCGTTCGCCATTTCGACCACGGTCTGCGCGACCGGGCCGCCTTCGAACACCTTCGCCGCGCCGCGCGCGAGGCTGGTCAGCCCCGAAGCGACGGCCGCGAGCTGGTCCGCCCGGTCCTTCGGCAGCCCGCGCGAAGACGCGAGCAGCAGACCGTCGGCCGAGACGACCACCGCGTGCGCCGCACCGGGCACCCGGTGGACGAAGTCCGTGATCAGCCATGCGAAGCTGCTCGCCGCACTGCCCCCGGCCTGCCTGCCGTTCGGCTGCACCGAGCCGCCTCCCGGCTGCACTCCCGCCCGTGTCACTCTCGCTCCTCACTGCTGTCGCTCACATACCCGGCCCCGGTGACGCGAACCCCGTCGTCGTCGAGCCGGGCGTCCGGCGGCCGCTCCTTCAGTGCGTGCCTTCCGGACTTGTACCCACGCTGGAAGCTTGCCATCCGGCTGCGGGCAGCCGTCGCCGAGCGGGTGATCGCACCCGTTCCGGGCATTCCGGTGGTCGCGTCGGTGAACGAATTCTGCTGCGCCGGTTCCGGTGCGTTGCCGATCGAGCCGGGGACCAGGTACGCGTTGGGCACGCGTTTGGGCAGCCCGGCGGACGTGATCTCCTCGTTCTTGGATTCGAGCAGCGACTGCGCCGCCTGCCAGCCCTCGTCGGAGACGCTGTGCCAGCTGTCGTCCTCCGGTTCGTCGGAACCGGGGTAGAGCGGCGTCGATTCGAGCGCCTCGGCCGCCTGCGGTCTCGGCTCGGCCGCCGGAATCTCCTCCGGCTTGGGCGCGGGGGCTTCGGCGGTTTCCGGCTCCGGCGCGGCGGATTGGGGCGTTCCGGTGCCGGTGCCGGTGCCGGTGTCGCCGTCCTCGCCCTCGCTGAACCAGCGCGACAGCACCGACTGGTAGATCGGCAGCCGCCGGGTGGGGACGTCGTCCTCGAGCGCGGCGGAACCGTCCGACTCGGAGGCCGGCTGCTCCTTCGGCGCTTCCGGAGCGACGTACTTCGGCTCCCGCTTCGGCAGCACCAGCGGCGGGAACTCGGTCTGCGCCAGGCTCGCGCCCTCGCCGTACGACTCGCGGGTGAGCGGGGCGAGGTCCTCCGCGGTCGGCCACGCCGGGGCTTCGGCGGCGGGCGTCGCCGGGCTGAGGAACGGACCGGCCGCGCGGTTGCCCGCCACGAGGTCGTCGAGGCTGATCGGCTGGTCGAGCGGGACCAGGCCGCCGTTCTCCGCCGCCCCGCCGGAACCGGCCGACCCCATCGCCTCGGTCAGCTCGGCGGACGAGGGCGGCGGCGCGAGCGGAAGCGGGTTCTGCGGTGCCGGTTCGCGGTTCAGCGGCGGGAGGCTCGGGTGCGAAACCTCGTTGCGGTTCGGCGGCGGCGGGGTGTTGCGCAGCGCCGGCGGAACAGTACGGACCTGGGTGAGCAGCTCGACCGGGACCACCACGCGGGCGATCACGCCGCCCTCGATGTCCTCGTTCTCGCGCAGCCGCACCTCGATGCCGTGCCGCTGGGCCAGCCGGGCGACCACGTACAGACCCATTCGCCGGGTCACCGACACGTCCAGGTCCGGCGGGTCGGCGAGGCGCTCGTTGACCTCGGCGAGGCGCTCCTCGCTCATCCCGACGCCGTGGTCGGTGACCTGGATCGCCAGCGCCTTCTTGCGCGTGATGACCGCGCGGACGGTGATCTTGGTTTCCGGTTCGGAGAAGTAGGTCGCGTTGTCGAGCAGTTCCGCGAGCACGTGCACGAGGTCGTGGATCGCGAGGCCCTGCACCGCGACCTCCGGCACGATGCCGATCTCGATGCGGGCGTACTGCTCGATCTCCGACACCGCCGCGCCGATCACGTCGGCCGCAGGCACCGGCTTCGGCACCGACTTCGCGAGGCCCGCACCCGAAAGCACCAGCAGCGATTCGCCGTTCCGGCGCAACCGGGTCGCCAGGTGGTCGAGTTCGAACAGGCTCGCGAGATGGTCCGGGTCCTGCTCGTCGGCCTCGAGCCGGTCGATCACGCCGAGCTGGCGTTCCACCAGCCGCTGCGACCGGCGGGAGAGGTTCACGAAGATGCCGTTGACGTTCTCGCGCAGCAGTGCCTGTTCGGCGGCCATCTTGACCGCCTGTTCGTGCACCACGTCGAACGAGCGCGCCACTTCGCCGATCTCGTCGCGGGTGAGGACCGGCACCGGGGCGACCGCCTTCTTCGAGGCGTTGACCGGGTCCGGGTCGTCGAGGATGGCCTGCACCGTTTCCGGCAGCCGGGTGTAGGCGACGTCCAGCGCGGTCTTCCGCAGCACCCGCAGCGGGCGCAGCATCAGCCGGGCGATGACGAGCATCAGCATCAGCGCGGCGACCAGCGCGGCGAGGACGATGACCCCGCCGACCCACGCCGAGCGCACCGCGTTGCTGGCCAGTTCGTCGGCCTGCGCGCGCAGCTGGGTCAGCAGGTTGACCTCGACCGCGCGCAGTTTGTCGGCGGCGACGGTGGAGTCCTGGCCGAGCTTCGTGCCGTCGAGGTTGAGCGGCTGGCCTTGCTGGGCGAAAGAGAAGCCCTGCGTCTGCAACCGGCGGCGCTCGTCGACCTCGGGGCCGGAGTAGGTGTCGTTGTAGAGCTGGACCTGGTCGCCGGTGGCGTTGGCGAGGAACGCGGTGATCGCCGCGTCGCCGCTGGCCTCGGCGGCCCGGGTCTCGTCGATCAGGTTGCCCGGGAAGTTGTCGCGGAACGCGGCGATCTGCAGTGCGGAGTCGCCGCGGAGGATGAACTCCTTCGCCTCGCTGATCGACTGCGTGCTCGTGCCGAGGCGGAGCAGGTCGCGGTCGGTGGTCGCGGTGGAGACCTCGCGGCCGAGCTGGATCAGCGAGTCGAGCACCGAGGAATAGGTGTCGAGCACCGCGCGGTCGGAGTAGGCCGAGGTGGTCATCGCCGCGCGCAGCGGGCGCAGCGCGTCGAGGCGCTGGAGGCCGTGCGCGTAACGGTCGCTGGCTGCCTGGTCGTCGCTTTCGAGGTTGACCGCGGCGTTGCGCAGGTCGTCGACGTCGCGGTCGACCTTCGCCATCTGCGCGTCGAGGCCGGTCTGGCGCAGCGGGTCGCCGGAGGCGATCCGGACCACGGCCAGCGCGCGCTCGCGCTGCAGGTCGTGCACCACCGCGGTGACCTTCTCGGCGAAGGCGACCTGGTTGGCGGTGTGGTTGAGGTCGACCGCCGACCGCACGTCGTCGACCACGCGCAGGACACCGAGCACCAGTGCGGTGATCGTGGGGATGAGGAGAATGAGCGCGAGCTTCGACCGCAGCCGCCAGTTGCCGAGCGCGAGCCAGGACCGCTGCTGCGCGGTCCCCGCGTTCTCCTGAGCGGAGGCCTCCCCTGCCCCCGCGGTGTCTTCGTTCGGCACCGCCGCACCACCGTCCGGGCCCGAGGGGCCCGTTGATTCCGAACCTGCCGTGCTCGTGGCCACTACGCGCACGCTCCCGGCAGGTAATCCGCCACCTGAGTGGTCTGGACCGCGGCCCGAACTGTTACACCCTTTCGAGTGAAAAGATCGACTTCCCGGTGCGGCTGCCCGTCACCTCGGGCGCGGAATCGGTTCAGGTCTGGCATGACGTTCGGTCCCCGCACGTGGTCGATCTCTTGGTCCGTTCGGCCGAGGCCACCCTCCGCCGGCTTGTCGCCGACGTGTGCGGAGAGCCTTTTCGCAAGTCCTGCTCTCACTACATCGGTGGTCCACACCTCACATTGCAGGAGCAGAGGGTAGCGAACGCCTGGCCCATTTGTAACCCTCCAGAAGTTGCCCGGAGAGCACCCAGGCAGCGGATCAAGGTTCATCGGGCACCCACGGGTCGTTCACATACCCGGGCATACCAGGGGATTCGATCACCTGATCGAGTGACGAGTGCCACTTCTGAATCGTATATGAACACCCATTGTAAGTGATCGTGCTGGTTCTCTACAGTAGCCGCGTGACTCCGGACAATGAGCCACCTTCCCCCCGCGTCCATGTCAGACGCGGGCCCATTTGCTAGGAGCGACCTTGTTTGATGAAGCGGTGAGCAGCCGGCGCAGTTACGGCAGGCGAGGGTTCCTGTCGCTCGCGATGGCGGGTGGTGTCGCGATGACCGCCAGCGGCTGCGGCCTGCTGGGCGGATCGGACGATTCGGGCAGCTCGAAGGGCGGCTCCGGGGTCGAGAAGGCCAAGATCAAGGTCTCGATCATGCCGACGATCGACGTGGTGCCCTTCCACCTCGCGGTCCAGAACGGCTACTTCAAGAACGAGGGGCTCGACGTCGAGGCCGTCGACGCGGCCAGCGGTGACGCCTCGCTGCAGAAGCTGCTGTCCGGCGGGGTCGACATCGCCTACGCCAGCTACACGCCGTTCTTCATCGCCAAGAGCAAGGGCAGCGCGGACATCAAGCTCGTGGCCGACGCCTCCTCGGCCGGCCCGAAGAGCACCGAGGTCGTGGCGATGCCGAACAGCAACATCAAGACCGTGCGCGACCTCGCGGGCAAGAAGATCGGGATCACCGCGACCAACACGATTTGCGACACCCTGACCAAGTCGGTCATGCGCGACAACGGCGTGAACTTCAACGACGTGCAGTGGGTTTCGCTGCGGTTCCCGGACATCGGCCCCGCGGTCAAGCGCGGCGACATCGACGCGGGCTTCCTCACCGAGCCGTTCATCACGCAGTCGGCGAAGGTCAACGGGACGGTCGAGGTCATCGACACCGCTTCCGGCGGCACCAAGGACTTCCCGACCGCGGGCTACGGCTCGCTCGGCAAGTTCACCGACGCGAACCCGAAGACCGTCGCCGCGTTCCAGCGCGCGATGCTGCGGGCCACGAAGGAAGCGTCCGACCGCTCCAAGATCGAGCCGCTGATGATCCAGTACTCGAAGGTGGACGAGGCGACCGCGAAGATCACGAACCTGCTGACCTTCCAGTCCACTTTGGACGCTCGGCGCATCCAGCGGGTGCCCGACCTGCTGCAGCAGTTCGGCTCGATCCAGTCGAAGATCGACGTGCAGTCGATGATCGTCCCGCAGGCGAACGCGTCCTGACGTGCGCCTCGTCCGGAACCTGACCGGCCTGCTCGGCTTCCTCCTGATCTGGGAGGCCGTCGTGCGGGCCGGTCTGATCGACCAGAACGACCTGCCCCCGCCGACCGTCGTGTTCGCCCGGATCGGCGAACTGCTCGGCGACGTCGAATTCGTCCGCGACGTGATCGCCTCGGTGCTCGCGTGGATGATCGCGCTGCTCATCTCGATCGCCATCGCGGTCCCCGCCGGTCTGCTGCTCGGCAGCGTCCGCTGGCTGCGCGACGCGACCAAGGCGATCGTCGAATTCCTGCGGCCGATCCCTTCGGTGGCACTGATTCCGCTGGTGCTGATCGTCGTCGGCGGCGGCCCGGAAGCGAAGATCACGCTGGCCGTGTACGCGGCGGTGTGGCCGATTCTCTTCAACACCATCTACGCGCTGGCTGAGATCGACCCGCTGCTGCTGGAAACCGCGCGCACGTACGGAACTCCGCGCGCGCGGGTGCTGACTTCGGTCGCGCTGCCGCACGCCGCGCCGTTCGTGTTCACCGGGATCCGGTTGTCCGCGGCCATTTCGCTGATCCTGGTGATCAGCACGGAATTCCTGGCCGGCGCGAAACTCGGCATCGGGCAGTTCGTGCTCGAAGCCAGTTCCGGGCCGGGCCGGATGGACCTGGTGCTCGCCGGGACGGTCATCGCCGGGATCCTCGGTTTCCTCGTCAACGAGGGCCTGGAACGGCTGGGCCACCGGCTGTTCCGCTGGAGCAGCGCCGTCGAAGGAGCCGCCGCGTGAGTGTGGTCGAGAAGCCGTCCACCGTGACGCGCCGGGTGGGCCGCGGCCTCAGCGGCTTCGCCCGCAAGTGGCTGCTGTTCGTCATTTTGGTGGTGCTGTGGGAGATCGCCACCCGGCTGAGCGAAAGCGTGTTCTTCCCGCCGCCGTCGAAAATCGCTGCCGCGGCGGCGAAACTGTGGTTCTCCGGCCCGGCTTCGCAGCTGTTCCTCGGCGATCCGGTCTTCGACCACATCCTGCCGAGCCTCGGCCGGGTGCTCGGCGGCTGGCTGCTGGCGGTGGTGATCGGCGTGGCGCTCGGCACCGCGCTGGGCCGTTCGCGCACCGCGATGGACTACGTGGGACCGCTGTTCGCGTTCTTCCGCGCCATTCCGCCGCCCGCGCTGGTGCCGGTGTTCATCATCCTGTTCGGCATCGGGCCGGGCATGCAGACCGCGACGATCATTTTCGGTTCGCTGTGGCCGGTTCTGATGAACACTGTGGACGGGGTGCGGTCGGTCGACAAGGTCAAGGTGGAGACGGCGCGCGCGTTCCGCACGCCGAAGCGGTACTGGATCGGGCTGGTCGTGCTGCCCGCGGCACTGCCGAAGATCTTCGCCGGGCTGCGGCTGTCGCTCTCGATCGCGCTGATCCTGATGGCGATCTCCGAACTGGTGGGGGCGCTCAACGGCATCGGCTACGCGCTGCTCGCCGCCCAGCGGGCCTACGACTTCGACCAGATGTGGGCGTGGATCGTGCTGCTGGGCATCCTCGGGTACGGGTTCAACGCCGCGCTGCTCGGCATCGAACGCCGGGTGCTCGGCTGGCAGCCCGGCCGGAACTAGGAAGGTTTCCCGTTATGTCGACCATGCTCGAGGTCTCCGGCCTCAGCCACCGCTACGGCAGCGGCGAGTCCGCGCACGTCGCGGTCAACGAACTGTCGTTCACGGTGGAGACCGGGCAGCTGGCGTGCATCGTCGGCCCGTCCGGCTGCGGCAAGTCCACTCTGCTGCGCGCGATCGCCGGCCTGATCCCGCCGAGCGGGGGCACGGTGAGCCTGCACGGCGACCGCGTCACCTCGGTGCCGGACGATCTGGCCGTGGTGTTCCAGGACTACAGCCGTTCCCTGTTCCCGTGGCTGTCGGTCGCGAAGAACGTGGAATTCCCGCTGCGCTGGAGCAAACTCGACAAGGCGACCCGGCGTGCCCGGGCCGCCGAAGCACTCGCCGCGGTCGGGCTGTCCGCCGCGGAGAACAAGTACCCGTGGCAGCTGTCCGGCGGGATGCAGCAGCGGGTTTCGATCGCTCGCGCGCTCGCGAGCCGTCCGGCGCTGCTGCTGATGGACGAGCCGTTCGCGTCGGTGGACGCGCAAACGCGGTTCGAGCTGGAAGACCTGCTGCGCCGGGTCCAGGTCGAACAGGGCACGACGGTTTTGCTGGTGACGCACGACATCGACGAAAGCGTGTACCTGGGCGACCGGGTGCTGGTGCTGTCGAAGTCGCCTGCCCGGATCGTGGCCGATCTGAAGGTCGACCTGCCTGCCCAGCGGGACCAGATCACGACGCGGGAATCGGCGGAATTCGTTTCCCTGCGCGGTGAAGTGGCCCGGTTGCTGCACGGCCCGGCGATGCAGGCGGCGGCGGACCTGGCGGAACAGGAGGCGGCGGAGGCCGCTGCGGCGTCCGAAGCAGAGACAGCGGAGGAAAAGGCCGCGGCAGAGGGCTGAGGGCCTCGTGAGTGTTTATGCCGGTTAGAACCGGCGTAAACACTCACGAGAACCCAACCCAAGCCCCACTCGCGCCCTCCCCCTCACCCCTTGGCCCGAGACCCCGGCCCCGTCTCGTCCGGACCGATCTCCGGCAGCGTCCGCACGCCCAGCACGTTGGCCCCCACCAGCTTCCGGGTCGCCAGATTGCCCATCGGCATGAACGTGCTCGCCTGTACATCCCGCCACATGCGCTCGAACGGCAACGCCTTCGTGTAAGACATCCCGCCCAGCGCGTCGACCAGCCGCTGCATCACCTGGACCGCGTTGTTCGCCGCCGTGTACTTCACCACCGCGCTGCGGGCGACGCCGTCCTGGATGTCCCCGGTGAACAGGCGGCGGCTCATCACCTCGTCAGCCTGGCGATAGATCAGCGCGCGGGAGCTTTCGAGCAGGATCTGGCATTCGCCGATCACGTCCTGCAGCACCGGGTCTTCCGCCTTGCCGCGCTGGATCAGCATTTGCACGGTCCAGTCCAGCGCACCCGCCGCGATTCCGGTGTAGACCGCCGAAAACGCGGGCATCGCCCAGGCCCACACGGTTTCCAGCACCCGCGAGTCGAGGTGTTTCACCGGCAGCGAGTGCACGACCGCCGCGTCCTCGACGAACACCTTGTTCAGTTCGACGTCGTTGCTTTGGGTGCCGCGCATGCCCATGGTGTTCCACGTCTGGTGGATCGTGACGCCAGGCTGGTCCAGCGCGATCTGGCACAGCAGCAGCCGAGGGCCGCCGTCGGCGTCCTCGTAGCGGGCGGTGGTCGAGCAGTGCGTGGCGACCGCCGAATTCGTAGCGAAGCTCTTGCGGCCGGTCAGTTCGAAGCCGCCCTCGACGCGGACGGCGCGGGTTTTCGCGTCCGTCATGTCGTTGCGCAGGCCCGTTTCGCTGGTGATCGACGCCCAGATCAGTTCGCCGTCCACCGCTTTGCGCAGCAGTTCCGCCAGCCGGGGCGCCTTCGTGCGCCGCCAGACGCTCGCCCAC
The DNA here is from genome assembly GCF_053611505.1 of Amycolatopsis sp. NPDC054798. NCBI lineage: Bacteria > Bacillati > Actinomycetota > Actinomycetes > Pseudonocardiales > Pseudonocardiaceae > Amycolatopsis > Amycolatopsis sp. NPDC054798. Next base: position 33,886 of record NZ_JBSHAM010000029.1, read on the forward strand.
TGTCCCAGCGGCGACAGGTGCATCGTGAACGCCAGCGCGGTCGCGCCGTCGCCCATCGCCAGCCGTTCCAGCACCGGCAGGATTTCCGGCAGCCCGGCGCCGTCTCCGCCCAGCTCTTCCGGCACCGACAGCCGGAGGAAGCCCGCTTCCCGCAGGTCGTCGTAGTTCTGGTGCGGGAAGGTGTTGTCCCGGTCGTGCTCGGCCGCGCGCTCGGCGAAGATGTCCGCGAGCTTGGCGGCGCGGTCGACGAGGGCCTGCTGCTTAGGCGTCAGGAGAGGCTGCACCCGGCCATCAAAACAGCGTCCCGGATCTTGGTCAATCAGCCATTGTCCGTAGCCGGTTCAGTCCACATGACACGAGCGAGTGCCTGTCCCGGTCTCCCGGGACAGGCACTCGCGACAACCTTGTTCAGCCGATCAGTTTGGACAGTCCGGAGCCGTTGAACGAACCCCAGCCGGTCGTCTGGTCGTAACCCTTGCCTGCGGAGAAGCCGGTGGTGCCGTTGAACGTGTTGTTGCCGGTCGTCACGTCATGGAAACCGGAACCGTACGAGGAACCGTTTCCGATGCTGTAGAACTTCGCGTTCAGGTTGCCGAGCCCGCCCTGGTGGACCTGGTTCTGCAGCGCGGCGAAGCCCGCCCACAGCGGAGCCGCGCCCGAGGTGCCCCACACGTTCCCGGCCTGGCCGCCGGAGATGATCGTGTACGCCGAGCCCTGCGCGGCGTCCGCGGCGACGTCCGGGACCTTGCGCTTGGTCGTGCTCTGCTTCGACTGCCACGACGGCGCGGCGAAGATGGTCGAGATGCCACCGCCGCCGGCCCCGCCCGAAGCGCCGTCGTTCCACGTCGTCTCGCTGCTGTAGCCGTTGGACGAGTTCACCGTCAGCTGCGTGCCGCCGACGCCGGAGACGTTCGGGCTCGACGCCGGGAAGTCCACCGCCTGTGCCTTGCTGCCGGTCTGGCGGGCGCAGTCGGTGGTGCCGTCGTCGCCAGCGGCGGCGAAGTAGCTGATGCCCTCGGCGGTGCCGGTCGCGAGCGCCTTGTCGACGCTGTTGGCCGCGGCCGAGCCTTCCGCCGCCTCGCAGGAGCCCCACGAGATCGAAACGACGCTGACCTTCTTGTCCGACGCGATCTTCTGGTACATCGCCAGCTCGCCCGCGTTGGAGTTCGGGGCCTCGTACACGTAGTCGTTCGCCGGCGCGGCGAGCGCGTGCACGACCTCGATGTCCAGGTCGACCTCGGTCTCGCCGTCGCCGGGGCTGGCGTCGTAGTTGGCTCCGTTGACCGAAACCGTGCTGACCGTGCCCGCCTTGAGGCCGTACTTCGTGTCGTACGCGGTGATGTCGGACTTCTTGTACCCGTCGAACTCCACGAAACCGACATTCACCCCCGCTCCGGTGGCGGACATTCCGCTGGTGCCGTACGCGGTCTTGAGGATGGTCGGAGTCACCGGTTTGACCGTGCGCGGCGCCTGCGTCGGCTTCGCGTGGTGTTTCACCGCGTGATTGTCGAGGCCGACCACCGAATCGACCACCGAGGACACCGACGCGGGCAGTTCCGGCGCGGAGTCGTTCGCGAAGAACTTCCGTCCGGTGACGGTGTCGGTGTAATTGCCGATGCGCGTATGGAAGGCGGATTCCAGCTGTCCGGCAGTCGCCGAGAACGTGATCGCCTGACGGTTTCCGGAAACCTCAATGCCCTGCGCCCCGCTGCGCTTGAGGAAATTCACCGCCTGGTCGGCCTCGGCCTGCGTCGGGCCGAACGCCGCGGTGAACTGCTCCGGCGACAGGAAGCGGTGGTACTGCGGCGAGGCCGGGTCCTGCACGTCGGAAAGGAAGCGTGCCAGCGCCTGCTGGTTGTGCAATTTGAGGGACAGTGCGGCGGGAATCTGCTGCTCGGCGGCGACATCGCCGGACCGCGCGCTGGCGGCGAGCGGTGCGGCGTTGCCGGAAAGGGCGACCAGCGGATCGGCGTTCGCGACGCCGGCCACGGACAGGCACAGCAACGCCGGCAGCGGGACCGCGGCGGCGACAAGCTTGCGCAAGCGCATGGGAATTCCTCTCGAGAGGCGGGGACCGGGCCGGCGAAATCGCGGTACCGACCCGTATCACTGACCCTAAAAAACCGCTCGAAACAAAGAAACCTACTTTTGGCTGACCTTATCGGGGTTGGTTTGTTTTCCACTTGCACGATTTATGACTGATTCACGCCGCGGCGTCCCGCTAAATCCGGAAACCCCCGGAGGTCGGAAGACGGAAGCCGCGGACATTCCGGACTGCTTGCGCACACACTCGCAGTGTGCTCGTCAAGCAAAAAAGGGAACCTTGCCGGAATTGGAATTCCCGGCGAGGTTCCCTTCTTCAATGAGCTGGAGCGTCAGCCTTTGACGAGTTCGGCCCACTCGCGCACGGCCGCCGCGTCCACCGGAGCGTCCCAGCCGGACGGACGCACCGCGCCGCCGACGTGGAAGCCGCGCACGCCGCCGGCCCGCAGCAAATGCACCTGCTGCGCCCGCAAGCCGCCGCCGACCAGCAGGGCCGGGCCGTCGGTCCGCCGCGCGAGCTGCTGCAGCACCGACAGTCCACTCGCGACCCCGTTCGCGTGCCCCGCCGCCAGAACGGTGTCGCAGCCAAGCTCGGCCAGCACGTCGTACGCGGCGATCGGGTCGCGCGAGCGGTCGATGGCGCGGTGGAACGTCCACGGCCGACCGTCGATCTCCTTCAGCAGCACGCGGCACGCTTCGGCGTCGACCTCGCCGTCCTCGGTCAGGAAGCCGAACACGAACTCTTGCGCGCCCGCGGCCACCAGCCGGGCCGCCGAGGCGCGCACCTCGTCGATCGCGCGGGCGTCGAAAGTGTTCTCCGCGCGCAGCATCACGCGTACCGGCAGATCAGTGGCCGCGAGCACCTCGCGCACCGTCGCCTCGCTCGGGGTGAGCCCGTCGCTGGCCATGTCGGCGACCAGTTCGAGCCGGTCCGCTCCGCCCTCCTGCGCCCGCTCCGCGTCGCGGGAGCCCAGCGCGATCACTTCCAGCAGGGCGGTGTTCGAACTCATGCCTCATCCGTTTCGATCCAGTGGCGGGGTGTCTTCCCCCCGGGCGTGCCTGCCGCGCCGGAAGCCGCCTTGCAGGCTCGTCATCCGGGCGCGCACAGCGTCGGGGGAAAGCGAGAGTATCGGCCGCTCCTCCGGCTCCGCTGCGGGGCCGCCGGTCACGTCGGCGACCCGCAGGAACGGCCAGGTGTCCTCGGCCCCGTCCTCTTGTTCCAGGTGTTCCGGCGTCGGCCATTCGGGGGCTGCCTCGTCCGGGTCCTCGGTCGGGAACTCCGGAGCCTCGTGGGCGTGCCGCGGCTCGGCGGCTTCGGGCTCGGGCTCCAGCTCCGGTTCGAACGCGGGCACCTCCGGCATCGGCGCGACGACGCGCGGTTCCGGCACCACCGGCTCCTCCGGCGGCGCGGAGAGATCGAACCAGCGCGAGAGCACATCGCGATAAGCCGGCATCCGATCCGTCGGCGCGTCGATCTCCAGATGCGACCGCGCCGGCTCGGCCGGCCACGACGGCGCTTCCTCGACCACCGGCGCGCGCCGCAGCGGACCGGCGTCCTCCAACGTCGGCGCGACCAGTTCGGCGGGCTCCTCCGGCTCTTCCACCGGCGTCAGCGGCGCGAGCGGGGCCAGCAGCTCCGGTTCCGGCGCTGGTTCCGGTTCGACCGGCGGGGGCGGCTGCGGCAGCGGCGGGGCTTCGGTGATCAACGCCGCCGGGACGACGACTGTCGCGGTGAGCCCGCGGCCCTCGGCCGGGCTCAGCTTCACCGCGATGGCGTGCCGTTCGGCCAGCGTCGCGACCACGAACAGGCCCATCCGGCGCGAAACCTCGACGTCGACCTCCGGCGGATGCGCCAGCCGCGCGTTGGTGCGGTCGATCTCCGCCTGCGGCATGCCCGCGCCGCGGTCGGTGATCTCGATCCGCCACGCGCCGTCCGGCGTCCGCGCGCTCTCCACGGTGACCGCCGACTGCTGCCCGGAGTACCGGGTGGCGTTCTCCAGCAGCTCGGACACCACGTGCACCAGGTCGTTGACCGCGTTGCCGCGCACCGCGAGCGCCGGGGCCGGGCCGATCTCGATCCGCTGGTAATCCTCCACTTCGGACAGTGCGGCCCCGATGATCTCGTCGGCCACCACCGGCCCGGTGTCCTCGCGCACCAGGTCGGTGCCGGACAGCACCAGCAGGTTCTCGCTGTTGCGCCGCATCCGGGTGGCGAGGTGGTCCAGTTCGAACAGCCCGCCGAGGGTGTCCGGGTCCTGTTCGCCCGCCTCCATCCGGTCGAGCACGGACAGCTGCCGCTCCACCAGGTCCTGGCTGCGCTGCGACAGGTTGACGAACATCGCGTTCACGTTCTCGCGCAGCATCGCCTGTTCGGCGGCCAGCCGGACGGCCTCGCCGTGCACCGCGTCGAACGCCCGCGCGACCTGGCCGACTTCCTCGCGGGTGAAGATCGGCACCGGCGCGACCGCCGCCCGGTGGCGCAGGTTTTCCGGCGCTGGATCGGGCTCGGTGAGCAGCCGCTGCACGGCTTCGGGCAGCCGGTGGTCGGCGACCTCCAGCGCGGTACGGCGCAGGATCCGCAGCGGCCGCAGCAGCGAGCGCGCGATCACCACCGACAGCACGCCGGCGACCAGCAGGACGCCGATGACGATTCCGCCGTCCCAGATCGTCGACGCGCGGGCGCTGGCGGCACGGGCGTCCGTCTTCTCCTGGAGCTGGACGAGCAGCGCCTGCTGCACCTGGTGGGCGAGATTGACCGTGTACGTCGACGCGGTGTCCCATTGGTCCGCGTCCAGCCCGGAGAGCGACTGGTTGTTCTCCGTGCGTGTGAGCGCCGACTCGACCATGTCGTTGCCGATGTCCACGACGATGCCGATCACCGTGTCCGAGTACATCCGCTGCTCGTCCGGCGTGGCGAAGGTGCGGTAGTCGCTGCGCGCGGCGGCCAGCTCGGCCTCCGCACCGAGCAAGGCGCGCGTCCGGTCGCGGTTGAGCGTGCCCTGCGCGATCGCCGCGGCCATGACCGCGCGCTTGACCGACATCTGGTCCTTGATCCGCGCCAGCGCGTTCCCGGCCAGCCGCAGCCGCGCCAGGTCGGGTTCGGTGACGTCGGCCGCGGCGGTGTCGCTGATGTCGAGCAGACCGGAGATCAGCTCGCTGTAGGAACGAAGCACCGCGTCGGCCGGATACGCCGAGTGTTCGGCCGAATACCGAAGGCCGCCAAGCACTCTCAGCCGGTCATCGCTCTGCTGCAGATCGCCCGCCGCGGCCGCGTCGAGCCGCGGCTTGCTGTCGGCGAGCGACCGCTCGAACGCACCGATCGCCAGGTCCACGCGGCCACGCTGGCCGACGAGGACGTCGGTGGCCCCCTTGCGGTCGCCCGCGACGAACCGCACCGTGACGTCGCGTTCCCGCTGCAGCTGGTGCACGACCTCGGCGACCTTCGTGTCGACCCGGCAACGGGCGGCGAACTCGGCGAGCTGGCGGGCGTCGCGCAGGTCGCTGTTGACCCGCAGGCCGACCAGCACGACCACGGCGAGCGCCGGGATCAGCAAGACGACGAAGAGTTTGGTGCGCAGCCGCCAGTTCCGCAGCCGCCACCGGCCGCCGACCGGTCGCGAGACAGCCGGATCCGTCGCGTCACCCGAACGGGGACGGTCGTCGCGACGGGTCACCTGTGCTTCCTTTTCCACCGCGGGGACCTCTGCCCACGGACGTCATCGGGCTCCGGCCGGAAACTACCGCTTGGTAGTTGCCGGCGAAAAGATCGGGAAGTCACCCTGGCGGGGGCACAGCCCTGCGGGCGATCGTATGGGCAGCGGCCCATACGATCCAGCACGAGGCAGAGATTCTCCCGGCAGGGGATGGCATGTGAAAGCGACCGGTCTGAGGTTTGCGCTGGTGGCGACGTTGTTCGCACTCAGCGGCTGTTCCATGTTCGGATCCAGTGACGCTGGACAAGCGCAACCCCCGGAACGCGCGACGCTGCGGGTCGGCGTCGGGAGCCCGATCGACACCGCCCCGCTGCGGATCGCGGCGGCGGCGGGAAAATTCCGCCAGGCCGGGCTAAACGTCCAACTGGTGGAACTCGGCGACGGCGACGGCGTGGAAAAAGTGAAGTCCGGCCAGGTCGATGTGACGTTCGGCAGCGACGTGTCCCTGTTCCGCGCCGCCGGATCCGGCACCGCACTGCAATTGCAAGGCGAGGCGTACACCTTCGGCCGCACGACTATCGCGCTCGTCACGTTGCCCGGCTCCAGCTACACCGAGCCCACCGCGAAGAAATCGCCGACGATCGCCGTCGACTCCCCCGACGACATCGGCGCGCTCACCGCGCGGGCGGTCCTCGGCACCGCCGGCGTCGACAAGTCGAAGATCGAGTTCGTGACCCGGCCGTTCTCGCAGATGCCCGCCGCTTTGCAGTCCGGGGACGCGGACGCGGCGCTGATGGTCGAGCCGTACATCACCCGCGCGGAGAAAGAACTGGGCGCGCAGGTGCTCGCCGACGGTTCGACCGGCGCGACGCTGGACTTCCCGGCGTCGGGTTACGCCGCGACCGGCCAGTTCGCCGCGGCGAACCCGCGCACGCTGACGGTCTTCCGGAACGTCCTCACCCAGGCGCAGCTAGCCGCGTCCGACTCGGCGAAGGTGCGCGACGCGCTGCCGACGTTCTCCGACATCGACCAGACCACCGCCGCGCTGATCTCGCTCGGCAGCTACCCGACCACGCTGTCGGCGACCCGGCTGCAGCGCGTGGCCGATCTCATGCACAGCTCCGGGCAGCTAGCCAATCGGCTGGATGTGGCGGCGATGCTTCCCAACGCCTTGTGAGTGTTCACGCCGGTTAGAACCGGAACAAACACTCACGAGGCGTCAGATGCTCGCCCCGGTCGGCTTCAGGCAGATCGTGCGCACCGGCGGTCCCGCGTAGACCAGCGACAAGTCCTTGTCCTCACAGCTGTCCGCCGACCGCTCCCCGTCGTGCACGACCGCGCGGGCTTCCGCCTTGGGGTCGTCGCAGGCGACCTTGCTGACCTTCGACTCGTCCGAAACGTCGCGCACGCATTCGCCGGACACGACATTCAACGCGAGACACAGCGTCTGCGTCGGCCTGCTGGTGCTGTTGCGGGACGACAAGTACAGCTCGAACCGCACATAGTCCTCGCCTCGGCAGGAGGACCGGCCCGTGCCGACGGTGTCGACGCGGAAGGTGGCGGCCTGGTCGGAGCAGTCCGCTCCGGTGTAGGTCTGCGTTTCCGAGCCGAGCGAGGACAGGTAGAGGCAGCTGCCCGCGACCGGCGGTCCCGCCGAGCGCACGACCGCGGCGAACCCGAACGCGCCGAGCGTGCCGAGGCCGAGCGCCGCGACGACGAGGGCGGCGAAGAGCGCCATCTGCTTGCCCGACACCCGCTTCGGGCCGCCCTGGACCGGCTGCTGCGGGAGCGGCTGGTACGGGTTCGCGGCCGGCGGCATGCCGAACGGTGGTGTGGTCACTGGGTCCCCTCCCGCGGCTTCGTCCCGCCATCTTGGCATCCCCGGGCCGCGGGCCGGGAGGGAACGTATAAAGGAGAGGTGACTGATGGCCCCCTGATCGTCCAGTCCGACAAAACCGTGCTGCTCGAGGTCGACAATCCGCGCGCCGACGACGCGCGGATCGCCATCGCGCCGTTCGCCGAACTGGAACGAGCGCCCGAGCACGTGCACACCTACCGGATCACGCCGCTCGCGTTGTGGAACGCGCGCGCGGCCGGGCACGACGCGGAACAGGTGGTCGACGCGCTCACCACGTACTCGCGCTTCCCGGTGCCGCAGCCGCTCCTGATCGACGTCGTGGACGTGATGGGCCGGTTCGGGCGGCTGCAGATCGCCAACCACCCGGCGCACGGCCTGGTCATGACCACCACCGACCGCGCGGTGCTGGAAGAGGTCTCGCGCAACAAGAAGATCAGCCCGATGCTGGGCTCGCGGATCGACGACGACACGGTGATCGTGCACCCGTCCGAACGCGGGAGGCTCAAGCAGGCGCTGCTGAAGGTCGGCTGGCCCGCCGAGGACCTCGCGGGGTACGTGGACGGCGAAGCGCATCCGATCGACCTCGCCGAGGACGACTGGCAGCTGCGCGACTACCAGCGGAAGGCGGCGGAAGCGTTCTGGGCGGGTGGCTCCGGCGTCGTCGTGCTGCCGTGCGGCGCTGGCAAAACGCTGGTCGGCGCGGCCGCGATGGCGCACGCCAAGGCGACCACGCTGATCCTGGTCACCAACACCGTCGCCGGGCGGCAGTGGAAACGCGAACTGGTCGCGCGCACGTCGCTCACCGAGGACGAGATCGGCGAATACTCCGGCGAGAAGAAGGAGATCCGGCCGGTCACCATCGCGACGTATCAGGTGGTCACGCGCAAGACCAAGGGCGAGTACCGGCATCTGGAGCTGTTCGATTCGCGCGACTGGGGCCTGGTCGTCTACGACGAGGTGCACCTGCTGCCCGCGCCGGTGTTCCGGATGACCGCGGACCTGCAGTCGCGGCGCCGGCTCGGGCTGACCGCCACGCTCGTGCGCGAGGACGGCCGCGAGGGCGACGTGTTCTCGCTGATCGGCCCGAAGCGGTACGACGTGCCGTGGCGCGACATCGAGGCGCAGGGCTGGATCGCGCCCGCGGAATGCACCGAGGTGCGGGTGACGCTGACCGAATCCGAACGCCTCCAGTACGCCACCGCGGACTCCGACGAGCGGTACAAACTGGCCGCCACGGCGATGACGAAGATCCCGGTGATCCGGTCCATTGTGGACCGGCACGAGGGCGAGCCGACGCTGGTGATCGGCGCGTACCTCGACCAGTTGGAGATGCTGGGCGCGGAGTTGGAGGCCCCGGTGATCCAGGGTTCGACGCGCAACAAGGAGCGGGAGGAACTGTTCGACAAGTTCCGCCGCGGCGAACTGCGCACGCTCGTGGTGTCGAAGGTGGCGAACTTCTCGATCGACCTGCCGGAAGCGTCGGTGGCGATCCAGGTGTCGGGGACGTTCGGCTCGCGGCAGGAGGAAGCGCAGCGCCTCGGGCGGCTGTTGCGGCCGAAGGGCGACGGACGACAGGCGCACTTCTATTCGATCGTGTCGCGGGACACTGTGGACACGGAGTACGCGGCGCACCGGCAGCGGTTCCTCGCCGAACAGGGCTACGCGTACCACATTGTCGACGCGGAGGATTTGCGTCGGCCGCTGTGATTCACGAACCGAGGTAACGGAGAACGGCCAGCACGCGACGGCTGTACCCCTTCGCTTGCGGCAGGTCGAGCTTGTCGAAGATCGCGTTCGCGTGCTTCTCCACGGCGCTCTGCGAGACGAACAGCAGGGCCGAGATGCTCGCGTTCGTGTGACCCTGCGCCATTTTCTCCAGCACTTCGCGCTCGCGCGGGGTCAGCCGGGCGAGCGCGTCCTCGTGTGACGAGCGGGCGACCAGCCTGCGCACCACCTCCGGGTCGAAGGCCGCGCCACCGGCCCCGACCCGGTCCAGTGCGTCGAGGAAGTCACCGACCTGCGCCACCCGGTCCTTGAGCAGGTAGCCGACCCGGCCGCCGTCACCGCCGATCAGCTTGGCGGCGTAGCGTTTCTCGACGTACTGGGACAGCACGAGCACGCCCGTGTCCGGCCAGCGGTCGCGGATTTCGAGTGCTGCGCGCAGTCCTTCGTCGGTGTGGGTCGGCGGCATGCGGACGTCGGTGACGACCACGTCGGGCTGGTGTTCGGCGGTCGCTTCGAGGAGCGCTTCACCATCGCCTACCGCGGCGACCACCTCGTGGCCTTCCTCCGCCAGCAGCCGTACGAGGCCTTCCCTCAGCAGGATCGCGTCCTCGGCCAAGATCACTCGCACGGCAGCGTCACCCGCACTGTGGTCGGTCCGTTTTCGGGGCTCTGTACGGAGAATTCGCCGTCCATCGCCGCCACTCGCCTTGCCAGCCCGGACAATCCGCCACTCGCGCCGACTTTTGCGCCGCCGCAACCGTCGTCAGTGATCTCGACCAGGAGCCTCGTTTCTTCCTCCCGGACGTCAATGATGACCTTGCTGGCCGCACTGTGCTTGGCAGCGTTGGTGACCGACTCCGAAGCGACAAAGTAGACCACTGTCGCCAACTCCGGCGATGGCTCATCGAGCGCGTAACGGAGGTCGACCGGGATCGTGGCGCGCTCGGCCAACGACTCCAGCGCGGCCTCAAGACCGCTTTCGTCAAGCGCGATCGGGTAGACGCGCCAGCTCACCTCTCGCAACTCGCGCAACGCTTCCTGCGCTTCCTCGTGGGCCTGCCGGACCAGCTCAGCCGTCCGGTCGGCGTCATTCGCGCGGCGCGCCCGGCCGAGCAACACTCCCAGTGCGACCAGCCGTTGCTGCACCCCGTCGTGCAAATCGCGCTCGATGCGGCGGCGTTCGCCGTTGACCGCCTCGACCACTTCGCTCCGGGTGGTCGCCAGCTCGGACACCCTGCGCCGCAACAATTCCTGACTGCTCGGCCCGAAAAACCGCCGCGCCAGCCGACGATCGAGCGCAGCTGTGCCGATCAGACCCTGTCCACAAAGGAATACCGCGATCGCGCCGAGTACCAGTACCGGGAGCCAGTCCAGCAGCGTCCCGTCTCCTGACCCGCCGGGAGCCTGCCCGGTGACCAGTTGGACGAAGTAGAACGCACCGGTCACGACCCCCGCGCCGACGCACACCCACACTCCCAGCGCGAGAAGCCCGGTCAAGCTGCGGGGAACGAGGTATTGCAGGGCGCGGCGGCCGTCATAGTCGTCGCCGTTCCGTGCGTCGAAGAACCGCTGCAGCCGGGCGCGTTCGGTTTCGGCGAGCTTTCGCGCGCCACGGAACACCTGCGGTCGCGCGGCAGGGATGACGAGGAGCGGTGCAGTAAGTGCCAGATACGGCACCTCGATGAGCGCGGTCAGCGCACCCAAGCCGACGCCCGCCGTCCGGCGCAGCACTCGCGGTTTGTTCACGCTGGCCAGGCTAGCCAGCCCGATGGGTGCCGCGTACTGAGGTTTTCCGCATTTCTCCGGGTGGCCGACAGCAATGTGTTGCGCCCCTTGGCTTTCTACCTTCAACGGCGTTGCGTTACTCGTTGAAAGGACTCCCGTGCACCTCTTGCTCGCCACCCCCGCCGAACCCCTCACCGGCCTCGCGGGATGGGCCGTCGGCCTGATGGACTCGCTCGGCGGCGTCGGCGCCGCGATCGTCGTCGGCCTGGACAACCTGTTCCCGCCGATCCCCAGCGAACTCGTCCTCCCGCTAGCCGGCTTCTCCGCGAGCCGCGGCACCTTCAGCCTGGCTGGTGCCCTCTTCTGGACGACACTGGGCTCACTCGCCGGTGCTGTGATCGTCTACTGGCTGGGCGCCCTGCTCGGCCGAGACCGCTGCCGGGCCCTGCTCAGCCGCCTGCCTCTGATGGACGTCACCGACTTCGACCGAACCGAGGCGTGGTTCACCCGGCACGGCGGGAAGGCGGTGTTTCTCGGCCGGATGGTGCCGATCTTCCGCAGCCTGATCTCGCTGCCGGCGGGCGTCGAACGGATGCCGTTCGGCCGGTTTCTGCTGCTGACGACAGCGGGCAGCCTGCTGTGGAACACCGCGTTCGTCGTGGCCGGGTACCTGCTCGGGGAGAGCTGGTCGCTGGTTGACCGGTATGCGTCGGTGTTCCAGTACCTCGTGCTGGCCGCGGTGGCGGTCGCCGTCGGCCTGTTCGTGGCGGTCCGGGTGCGCCGCGTCTCCCGGCGCTGAGTGTTTTTGCCCCTCGACCTGGGATTCTTCCAGGTTCACTCGAACGGATGAGCGACCGGTGCCCTGGAAATTGTCGGTGGTTCGAACTACTGTTCGATATGCAGGCACCGAACACCAGTTCGAGGGGAAGCTCATGACGATCGCACCGTTCCGCCCCGGCGTCGGGGCACCGCCGGTCCAGACCTTGCCGCCAGGACGCTGGCACGGGCGCATCTGGGTGTCGGAGGAGCCGCTCACGCGGCCGCAGCGGTACTTGAGCTGTGTCGCGGAGTTCGAGCGGTCGGGTCTGTGGCCCGTGCTGATCCCGCCCGACCAGCGCTTCGCCGCCCGCGGCGAAGACTGGCTGGACGACCGCGGCCGCCTCGCTCCCGCCGGCCACCGCGTCGGCAACGCCGACCCCGCCGAGGTACTGGCCCGCTGGTGGGACGGTTCCTGCTGCGACGGAGCCTGCCTGCGCCCGTTCGGCACCCGCTTCCCCGGGCTGGCGAAACGCTCGCACCGCCGCTCGGACCCACTGGCCGAAGCGGGCAACACCGGCTCGATCCTGGCCGCCCGCACGCCGCACCGGCTGGGCCTGGTCCAAGCCGACCGCCCCGCCGACGTCCCGGCCCTCATCGGCTGGACGGGAATAATCAAGTCGACAGATCAGGTCGCGGAACTGTCGGCGGTCCTGCGCAGCTGGGAAGACCGCTTCGGCGCGACCCTGGTGACGCTGGGCTTCGACTCGCTCGAACTGTCGGTCTCCGCCCCGCCCCGCACCCACGCCAGGGCCCTGACGGTGGCGGCCGAGCACCGCGCCTTCAGCCTCCCGACGTACCTCACCCAGCCGGGAAACCTGCGGGAGTACGCGACGTCCTTGGTGCAGAGTCGCCGGTGGCGGTTCTCGTGGGCCTGAGGGGGTGAGGGAGCGGGGTGCCTGGGCCGGGGCGGGATGGGTCCGTCAGGGCGGGGGCGGGCCTGGCGAGCGGGGGTCAGGTCCGCCGGGGCACGGCTGATTCCGCTGGAGCGAGACCGGGGCCGCCTAGACGCAGGCGGGTCTGTCGAGGCACGGTTGGTTCCGCTGGGGCGACACCGGGGCCGCCGAGATGCGGCCGGGCCCGCCGAGACGAGGCTGGCTCCGCTGGGGCGGGACCCGGACCGCTAAGACGCAGCCAGGCCCGCCGCGACGCGACTGGCTCCGCCGGAACGAGACCGGGTTCGCCGAGACGCTGCCGGGTTCATCGAGACGGGACCGGCTCCGCCGAAGCGAGACCTGGGCCGCCAAGACGCGGCCGGGCCCGCCGCGACGAGGCTGACTCCGCCGAAGCGAGGCTCGAGCCGCCAAGACGAAGCCGGATCCACCGAGCCGGGATCGGATCCGTCAGATGCGGCCAGGCCCGCCAAGACGAGACTGACTCCACCGAAGCGAGGCCCGGGCCGCCAAGACGAAGCCGGATCCACCGAGGCGGCTTCGGATCCGTCAGGCGCGGCCAGACCCGCCAAGACGAGACTGTCTCCACCGGAACAGGACCGAGCCCACCAAGACGCGGCCGGATCCACCGCGCCGGGCTCGAGTCCGTCAGGCGAGGCCGGGCCCGCGAGCCGGGGGCAGACGCATCAGGGCGAGGCCAATCCTGCCGTGGCAAGACGTTCCGCCAGAACGAAGCCCGGTCCGTCAAGGCAACGCCAGCCCTGCCGAGGCAAGGCGTTCCGCCAGCGCGCGGCCCGGTCCGCCACGACGAGGCAGGGCCCGCCAAGCCGGAGTCAGCTCCGCCGGAGCCGTGCCGGGCTCAGCGCGACCGGACGCGAGAACGCGGCAAGCGGCCGCGTCAGGTTCGCCATGCCCCGCAACCGGAAGGCCGGAGCCAAACGGCACAACTCCCGCTCACCGCGTCCCCGCCCCAGCACCCCCCGTGTTTCAGCTTCCCCTCCCGCACCGCACTTCCGCGTCGCCTCTTCCTCCGTCCCCCTCCGAGTCCAGTCCCGACGGCCAGGAAATGGAGTCAGCCCCATGAGACCTACGTCCCTTCAGTCAGGACAGCTGTCCCGATCTTTAGCCCATCTGTCCGGAAAACAGCCGCGCGGAAGGGTTTACCGCAACCGTCCGCACGGGAACCCTCGGCGGCGAAAGGCGGTGAGCAAGATCGGCCAGATCCGAGTGGGCACGTCCGGCTGGCGGTACCCCCCGTGGCGTGGCGCGTTCTACCCGTCCGGCCTGCCGCAGCGCCGCGAACTCGAGTACCTCTCCCGCCGGACGAACGCCGTCGAAATCAACGGCTCCTTCTACTCGTTGCAGCGCCCGGAGCGATACCTCGGCTGGCACGCCGAAACCCCGGCCGGGTTTCTGTTCGCGGTCAAGGGCGGCCGGTTCATCACGCATCTCAAGCAGCTGCGCGACGTCGAAACCGCGCTCGCCAACTTCTACGCATCCGGCGTCCTCGCGCTCGCCGACAAACTGGGTCCGTTTCTCTGGCAACTCCCGCCACGCCTGGCCTTCGATCCCGATCGGGTCTCCACGTTTCTCAGCCAGCTCCCCCGGACCACTGGGGAAGCCGCCGCGCTCGGGGCGAAGCACGACGACAAGCTCAAGTCCCGAGCGTTTCTGGAATCGGGACCCGACCGTCCGGTGCGGCACGCGCTCGAAGTGCGCCACCCGAGCTTCACCACGAACGAAGCGACAGAACTGCTCAGAAAGCATCGGATCGCCCTGGTGACCGCCGACGCCGACGCGCCGTGGCCGTACCGGGAGGACCAGACCACCGACTTCAGTTACGTCCGCCTGCACGGCTCGGAAGAGCTCTACACCAGCAATTACTCCGACTCAGCCCTGCGCGCCTGGGCCGCGAAGATCACCGAATGGCACGACGGCGGCCGCCGGGACGTGCACGTTTACTTCGACAACGACAGCAAAGTCGCGGCCCCGCACAACGCCGTCACGCTGACCCGCCTGCTCGGCCTCCCCACCGAAACCGACCCGGCACAGTGAGCGGACAGTGAGCGCACTTCGGTTGGGTGGTGGCACGGGCCGCCGGTGGTCTACGTGCTGCCGCTGGGGGTCGGCACGCGGACCACCGCGCCCGGCTGCCCTCAGGTGACTAGCGGGGAACATCCCGCTGAACGGCCGAAGCTGCCCGGAGTCGAGCTAGCCAGCCGCACCGCGCTCAATCCGCGCGGACGTTCCGGCCTCCTCAACAACCGAACCGGACGCAGCCAGCAATCGCAGGCCGAAGCGACCCCGCACCAAACCCGCCCGGCCCATATCAGCGCAGCTACCAGTCTCGCGCCTCACCGAAATTACCTACGCACGACATCCGCCAACCGTGTCCGCAGCCAGCAGTCGCGGCCCGCGGTGCGACCCCGCATCAGCGCAGCTACCAGCCTCACGCCCCGGTCGAAAGCGTCCGCACGAAACCCGCCCGTGCCCGCACCCGGCCAGCAGCGCCTCACCAACAACCGAACCGCGCGCAGTCAGCAACTGCAGGCGGCAGTGCGACCGAAGCAAATCTGCCGGGCCGCATCAGCGCAGCCACCAAGCCCGAACCTACCCCCGCACCAACCCCGCCAACAACGCCCGCACCCGGTCCGCGTCGGGATGATCCAGCCGTGTCAGCAAGCGGACCGCGCGCAGCCAGCAGTCTCGCGCCGCGGCGGTGCGGCCGTAGCGCAGGTGTGCGGTGCCCAGTTCCGAGAGCACGTCCGCGGCCTCGTACTCCTCGTCCATCGCGAAGAACATGTCGACTGCCTCGGACAGGCACTCGATCCCCTCGACGTGCCGTCCCAAACCCAGCAACGCGCGCGCCCGCGCGGCCAGCGAGAACCGGCCCTGCGGCAGATCGTCCGGCGGGACCAAGGCCAGCGCCTCGTCCGCGAGCGACAGCGCCTGCGGGTAGTCGCCCATCATCGCGCACAGGTCGCCCAAAGCGCGCAAAACGTTCGCCTCCACCGAGGTGAAACCCAGTTCGCGCGTGATTTCCAGCGACCGCAGGCCGTGCCGGTAAGCCTCCGGAAAGTCTTCGATGTTCTGCGCGGTCATCGCCAGGTTGTAGCGCGCCCGCGCCTCCCCGGGCAGCGAGCCCAGCTCCAGCTGCACCGCCAGCGCCTGCTCCAGATATTCACGCGCCAGCACGTAGTTCCGGGCCACTCCTTCGATCACGCCGAGTCCATTGAGGATTGCCGCTTCGCCGTGCCGTTCACCGGAATTCCGCGCCGCGCGCAGGCCGATCTCGAAGACATACCGCCATTCGTCCACCCGGGCGCGTCCGGCGAAATAGGTGAACAGCGACCACGCCAGCCGCCAGCATTGCGCGTACCGGCCGATCCGGAACGACCACTGGATCACCGAAATCAGGTTCCCGTGTTCCTCGATGAACCAGGCCAGCGCCCGATGGAAATCACTGAACTCCAGCGCACCGTCCGCGGGGATCGGGCCGATTTCGTCCATCAGCTGGTGCGGGCGCATCGCCAGGCCTGCGTTCCGCGCCGACGTGATGAACCAGTCAAGGAGCCGCGAACTGGCTGCCGCGCGTTCAGCGGCGTCGTCTTCCTGCTCCGACAATTCAGTCGCGTAGGCACGAATCAGGTCGTGAAACTGGTACCGGCCTGGCTTCGGCTGGATGAGCAGGTGGGTGGAAACGAGCGAGTCGAGAGCGCCGCGAGTCTCCTTTTCGGACCGTCCGCTGAGCGCGACTGCCATGCCCAGCGACAAATCCGGCCCGGTCGACAGCGCCAGCAACCGCAGCAACCGCGCTGCCGACGGGCACAAAACTCGGTACGAGTACGAGAAAACTGTGCGGATATTGGTCTCGTCGCCGTCGCCGAGGTCGAACGTGCTCAACCGGCCGGCGTCCGACGGCAGCGCCGCCACGAACTCGTCCAGCGGCAGTCGCGGGAACTGAGCCGCGCGCACGGCGAGGATGCGGATCGCCAGCGGAAGTCCGCCGCAATACTGCACGAACCGGCTGGCCGCGTCCGGATCCTCGTGCACCCGTTCGACGCCGATGGCCGACGCGAGCAGCTCCACCGCTTCTTCGCTGTCCAATTCGGACAGAGCGATTCGCCGGGCACCGTGTGTCGCGACCAGTCCGCGTAGCTGCCATCGGCTTGTCACCACGACCAGACATCCAGGGCCAGGCAGCAGAGAACGCACTTGCTCGGTGCTGTTCGCGTTGTCCAGCACTATCAACAGCCGTCGGCCAGTGGTGTAGGTACGCCAGGTCGCCGCGCGTTCGTCCAAACCGGACGGGATTCGGTCGGCGGGTACGCCCAGCGCGACAAGCATCGTCTCCAGTGCGGCGAGCGGCGACACCGGTGCGCCTGGACCGTAGCCGCGCAGGTCCAGGAATACCTGGCCGCCGGTGAAACGGTCGGCGATCTGGTGTGCGAAGTGGACAGACAGGGTGGTTTTCCCTTGTCCGCCCATGCCTTCCACCGAGGCGATCGGCGTGGAAGTGCCGTCGTCGAGCGCTTCCGGCAGCAACGCGCGCAGGGCTTTCAGATCCGCCGCTCGACCGGCGAAAGCACCGAGGTCGGCCGGAAGCTGGTGCGGCACATGGGGTTCCAACGGCGGCCGGAAGCGAGTGCCCTCGTCGCCGCCCAGCACGAGCCGGTGTGCTCGCTGCAATCCAGCGCCGGGATCCAAGCCCAGTTCCTCGGCGAGCAACCCGCTGATCCGCCGGTAGACGTCCAGCGCCTCGGCCTGCCTCCCGGAGCGGAGCAGCGCGTACATCAGCTGCTCATGGGGCCGTTCCCGCAGCGGATGCTCGCGCGTCAACCGCTCCAGCTCCGGCACGACAGTGTCGTACTCGCCGACCGTCAGCATCGTCTCGGCCCACAGCTCACGAACCCGCGTGCGTTCCTCGGCGAGCTGCCCGACCTCGTCCCGGTGCAGAGCGTCCGACTCGACGTTCTGCAGCGCCGAACCCCGCCACTGCCCCAGCGCGTCCTCGAAATAACCCGCCGCCCGACGGTGTTCGCCTCGCTCCGCCGCGCTCCGGCCTCTCGCCGCGAATTGCCGGAACCGTCCGAGGTCCAGCGCGTTCTCGTCAATCTCCAACAAATAGCCGCCGCGTTCGGTGCGGATCGCCGCGCCGTCGCCGAGCGCCCGGCGCAGCCGCAGGACATACGTCTGCAGCGCGCCCTTCGATCGCCGCTGGTCGTCGCCCCACAGCCAGTGGCTGAGCACGTCGACCGACACGAGCCGGTTCGCCCGCAGCAGCAGTCCGGCGAGCACGATCAGCGGGCGGCTGCCGCCAAGCGGCACCACCTGGTCCCCGGCCAGCACCTCGGCCGGGCCGAGCACCCGGAAGTCGAGGCCGTCCACACGTTCCATTGTGGCGTTGAGACGGCCCCCGCGGCACCTCGGTTCCCCTCGCCGCGGCGATGGCATGATCGACAGTCATGCAGGTTTACGCGCTCCCGCTGCACACCCGGTTCCGGGACATCACCGTCCGTGAAGGACTGTTGCTCCGCGGCCCCGCCGGCTGGGGCGAGTTCTGCCCGTTCGCCGACTATTCGGACGCCGAGAGCGTGCCCTGGCTCGCGGCCGCGCTCGAAGCGAGCGAAAAGGGCTGGCCAGAGCCGGTCCGCGACCGCATCGAGGTGAACGCGACGGTCCCCATCGTGCCGCCGGAACGCGCGTACGAACTGGTCCGCGACTCCGGCTGCCGCACGGCGAAAGTCAAGGTCGCGGACAAACGCGCGACGCTGGCTGAGGATTGCGCGCGCATTGAAGCGGTACGAGACGCGCTGGGTCCGTCCGGCGCGATCCGAGTCGACGCCAACATGGCGTGGGATGTCGACACCGCCGTGCACGCTCTGGGCGAACTGGACCGCGCAGCCGGTGGACTCGAGTACGCCGAACAGCCGTGTCCGACGATTGACGATCTGGCCGCAGTCCGGCGCCGGGTCTCGGTGCGGATCGCGGCCGACGAATCGATCCGCCGCGCTGAAGATCCGCTGAAGGTCGCCGTCGCCGGAGCCGCCGACATCGCCGTGCTCAAGGTCGCCCCACTCGGCGGAGTGCGCCGCGCGCTGGAGGTCGCCGAGGCGTGCGGGCTGCCCTGCGTGGTGTCGTCGGCGGTGGAGACGAGCGTCGGGCTGGCCGCCGGGCTCGCGCTCGCCGGGGCTCTGCCGGAGCTGGATTTCGCCTGCGGGCTCGGCACGATGTCGTTGCTGCGCGGGGATGTCTGCACCAACACACTGTCCCCTGTGGACGGTTATCTGCCGGTGCCGAGGCAAGCACCCGAACCCGACGCCTACGCCGGGTTCGCCGCGTCGCCCGAGGTGGAAGCGGCGTGGCTGGACCGGTTCGAACGGGTCCGCCGGATCAGCGGGTAAGGGAGACTTCAGGGTCGCGGTCCGGGGCGATCCCGGATGTGCGGGGCGCCCCGGTCGCGGAGTATTGCTGGCATGACGGACAACGTGCAGGCCGCACCGGCCAAGAAGATCTTCCGCAGCCGCTCCGACCGCATGCTCACCGGCGTGTGCGGCGGATGGGCCAACTACCTCAACGTCGACCCCTCGATGGTGCGCATCGCCGCGGTCGCCGGAGCCGTGCTCTCGGCCGGGGTGATCCTCCCGGTCTACGCCGCGGCCGCCGTACTGACCCCCGAAGACTGAGCCCGGCGGTTGCTGGCCCCAGAACGGGCGAAGCCCGGCCCACCGCGAGGGTGAACCGGGCTTCGCCGGAAAGCAGCCGAACTCAGAAGTCCATGCCACCCATGCCGCCGGACGGGTCGGCCGGAGCGGCAGCAGCCTTCTCCGGCTTGTCCGCGACGACAGCCTCGGTGGTCAGGAACAGCGCCGCGATGGAAGCGGCGTTCTGCAGCGCGGAGCGGGTGACCTTCGTCGGGTCCGGCACGCCGGCCGCGAGCAGGTCCTCGTACTCGCCGGTGGCGGCGTTCAGGCCGTGGCCCTGCGGCAGGCTCTTGACCTTCTCCGCCACGACGCCGCCCTCGAGACCGGCGTTGATCGCGATCTGCTTGAGCGGAGCCTCGACGGCGACCTTGACGATGTTCGCGCCAGTGGCCTCGTCACCGGTCAGCTTCAGGCCCGCGAACGCGGCCTCGGCAGCCTGGATCAGGGCCACGCCACCGCCGGCGACGATGCCCTCTTCCACAGCGGCCTTGGCGTTGCGCACCGCGTCCTCGATGCGGTGCTTGCGCTCCTTCAGCTCGACCTCGGTCGCGGCGCCGGCCTTGATGACGGCCACGCCGCCGGCCAGCTTCGCGAGCCGCTCCTGCAGCTTCTCGCGGTCGTAGTCCGAGTCGGAGTTCTCGATCTCCGCGCGGATCTGGTTGACGCGACCCTGGATCTGGTCGGCGTCGCCGGCGCCCTCGACGATGGTGGTCTCGTCACGGGTGATGACGGCCTTGCGGGCGCGGCCCAGCAGCGACAGGTCCGCGTTCTCCAGCTTGAGGCCGACGTCCTCGGAGATGACCTGGCCGCCGGTCAGGATCGCGATGTCCTGCAGGATCGCCTTGCGGCGGTCGCCGAAGCCCGGGGCCTTGACGGCGACGGACTTGAAGGTGCCGCGGATCTTGTTGACGACCAGGGTCGCCAGGGCTTCGCCCTCGACGTCCTCGGCGATGATCAGGAGCGGCTTGCCGGACTGGATGACCTTCTCCAGCAGCGGCAGGACGTCCTTGACGTTGGAGATCTTGGAACCGAAGAGCAGGACGTACGGGTCCTCCAGCTCGGCTTCCTGGCGCTCCGGGTCGGTCACGAAGTAACCGGACACGTAGCCCTTGTCGAAGCGCATGCCCTCGGTGAGCTCCAGCTCAAGCCCGAAGGTGTTGCTCTCCTCGACGGTGACGACGCCTTCCTTGCCGACCTTGTCCAGCGCCTCGGCGATCAGCTCGCCGATGGTGCGGTCAGCGGCCGAGATCGAGGCGGTAGCAGCGATCTGCTCCTTGGTCTCGATCTGGACGGCGGCCTTGTGCAGCTGCTCGGTGATGGCCTCGACGGCCGCCTCGATGCCGCGCTTCAGCGAGATCGGGTCGGCACCGGCCGCGACGTTGCGCAGGCCCTCGCGCACGAGCGCCTGGGCGAGCACGGTGGCGGTGGTGGTGCCGTCGCCGGCGACGTCGTCGGTCTTCTTGGCAACTTCCTTGACGAGCTCGGCCCCGATCTTCTCCCACGGGTCCTCGAGCTCGATCTCCTTGGCGATGGAGACACCGTCGTTGGTGATCGTCGGCGCGCCCCACTTCTTTTCGAGCACGACGTTCCGGCCCCGCGGGCCGAGGGTCACCTTGACGGCTTCGGCGAGGGTGTTCAAGCCGCGCTCAAGACCGCGGCGGGCGTCCTCGTCGAACGCGATCAGTTTGGCCATTGCGGTGTGGTCCTCCGGTATTGGGCGCCACCGCCGCGCTGTCTCCAGCGGCGGCAGCAGGACACGTCCTCGGCCAGGCTCGGTGCCCGCGACGGACGACTGACCGGTGGGTCAGCCTCACCGTCCCGACCTTCAGGCAGGCGGTCGGTGACCGCTCGCCTAGCACTCGACGGCGTCGAGTGCCAATGCCGTGTTTAGCACTCTCCGGGGTCGAGTGCAAGGAGCGCAGGTCAGCGCCGGTGCCCAGCTCGAGCGGGGAAGCCGGGTCAGTGGCTCGGCTGGATGTGGATCGACGACGGCGGCGGGCGCAGCGACGACGGACCGGCGGACTTCGAGCCGCCCGGACCGACCGGGATGTTGGGAGCCGACGACGTCGGAGCGGTGCCGCCGCTGCCGTTGTCGTCCCCGCCGAAGAGGAAGATCGCGCCGACGACCAGTCCGGCCGCGACGAGCACCCCCAGCGCGATCCACAGCCACTTCAGGCCGCCGCTCTTGGGCTTCGTTTCGAACGCGCCCGCGCCGCCCGCCGGGGACGGCGGGCGCAGCCGCATCGGGTCGCCGAAGGCCTGGTTCGGGTGGTTCTGCTGGTTCGGGTTCTGGCCGGGGTAGCCGGGCTGGTTCGGGTAGCCGCCGTAGCCGGGCGGGGGGCCTTGCTGAGCTTGCTGGCCCGGACCGGGTTGGCCGGGTTGACCCGGCTGGCCCGGGTAGCCGTAGCCGGGCGGGGGGCCTGCCGGCGCCTGGCCGGGGTAGCCCTGCTGGACAGGCTGGCCGGGCTGCGGCTGACCGGGTTGTCCTGGTTGCGGCTGTCCGGGCTGTGGTTGGCCCGGTTGGCCGGACTGTCCGGGCTGGGGCTGGCCGGGCTGTGCTGGATAACCGGGCGGGAGCTGGTTGCCGTAACCGGCGGGGCCTCCGTAGCCCTGGGCGTATCCGGCTTGACCGGGTTGCGGGGCGCCCCAAGCACCGGGACCGCCCTGACCGCCGGGCGCACCCGCACCGGGGCCTCCCGGCTGAGCGCCCGGTCCGCCAGGTCCGGCCGGTCCACCGGCACCAGGCCCGCCGGGTCCAGCGGCACCGCCAGTCCCCGGTCCGCCCGGACCGCTGGGTCCACCAGGACCGCCCTGCCCACCGGAGCCAGGCCCGCCAGCCGCGCCAGGTCCTTGCTGCATGCCCGCCTCCGGCAGTCCGTTCGGCCGGGCGGGGCCCGGCGGGGTGTCCGAGGTCGCGAGCGGGCCGAGCGCCACCCTGGCGGCGGCGATCATCGCGACGCAGCTGGGGTAGCGGTCGTTCGGGCTTTTCGCCATGCCCTTGCGGATCACGTCGTCCAGTGCGGCCGGGAGCGCGACCACGGCCGCCACCGACGGCGGTTCTCCGCCGAGGTGGCCCTTGATGACGGTGGGGACGTCGCCGCGGAAGGGCGGGTTGCCGGTCAGGCAGGCGAACAGCACGCAGGTGAGGGCGTACTGGTCGGTGCGGCCGTCGAGCGGTTCGCCGCGCAGGTGTTCCGGCGCGGCGTAAGTGGGCGAGCCGAGGAAGTCGCCGCCGCGGGTGCGGTGGCCGGTGGCGCCGCGGCGGGTGAGGCCGAAGTCGGCCACGTAGACGTGCTCGCGGGAGGTCTCGCGGCTGGTGACGAGGACGTTGGCCGGTTTGACGTCGAGGTGCACGAGGCCGTGGTTGTGCAGCGTGTCGAGGGCGTCGGCGACCTGGTCGAGCAGGCTGAGCGCGCGGGCCGGGCTGATCGGGCCCGCGGACATGAGGCCCGCGAGGTCGCCGCCGTCGACCATCCGCATGGCGATGTAGAGCATGCCCTCGAGTTCGCCGAAGTCGTACAGCGGGACGACGTTGGCGTGGTCGATCGCGGAGGTGTTGCGTGCCTCGTCGACGAACCGTTCGCGGAACTCGGCGTCGGCTCCCAAATGGTCGCCGATGACCTTCAGCGCCACTTTGCGGCCGAGCCGCGTGTCCGTGGCCTGGTAGGTCACGCTCATGCCGCCCTTGCCGAGCACCGAGTCGATGCGGTAGTGGCCCAGCTGGCGACCGGTGAGGTCCCCCGACACGTCGCCTGTCACGCAGCGCAGCTTAACGCGCCGGTATCCGCTGTCACTGCCGGTTCGCCCAACCGGTCAGCGGAGATGCCCTCGCTACACCTTGCGGACGTCCGCGGCCTGGCTTCGGCCGTCGCGGCCGGACTGGACTTCGAACTCCACGCGGTCGCCCTCGTCCAGGGTGCGGAATCCGTCGGCCTGGATCGCCGAATAGTGAACGAAGACGTCCGGACCTTCGGGTGATTCGATGAACCCGTAGCCCTTTTCCGAGTTGAACCACTTGACGGTGCCGACTGCCACGGCGCCCTCCCTCGGGACAAGAATCCGCTGTCCATCAGCGTGCGAAGTGGAGTTCACGCTACCGGAATCAGCGCTCCCGGCAATGGGGTAATCGGCAGAATCCCCTTACGCCTGCGATACTCGCCGGTTGCGCGATTGGACGAGTACGGTTCCCGGTCCGGCGAAATCGAGGACGAGCCCTTCGCCGGTTCGCAACGACTGTGGGCCACTCGGGTCAAGCGCGCGCAACCGGCATTGCACGGCGTCGGGATAGGCGAGGAGATAGTCCGGGCGCACAGTCACGATCTCGCCGCGGCCGAGGTCGAACGAGTCCACCGGGCCGGGCGCGGTGAGCAGGAGCGGGCCGCGGCCGCTGTAGTGCTCGAGGAACCCGGAATCGGCTCCGAACAACTGCTGCAGCGGGGCCCAGTTCTGGTCAACGCGGACCGTGCCCGGCCGGGCGAGCACGCCTTCGCGGTGCACGGACCAGCCGGTGGAGCCGGTGAGTTCGAGCGGATAGACGTCGCCGGGGCCGAGCGGGGCCAGGTCGACCCAGCCGCCCTCGGGCGGTGCGGTGAACACCGAACGACCGCCCTTGCGGCCGCGGTTCTGGTTCGTCTCGGCCACGTTGAAGCTGCTGGCCAGCAACGATTCCGCGGCGGCCTGCACCGCTTCGCCGGGGGCGAGCAGCACGCGGGCGACGCCGAATCCCGGCGTGTGCCTGGTGTGGACGCGCATGTCAGCGAGGGGTCGCGAGCGCGGCGCGCCCGAACTGGTTGCGGACCCGAAACTGCATCAGAACTCTCCCCGTGTTCCCCGGCTTGTGCCGGGAGAGTGTTGCACGACGGGCAGCAAGAGGGAGGATGGTCCGCGTGATCTCCGTCGACGCCTACCGCGAGACCGTGACCGAACTGCTCGGCCGCGCGCCCGTTTGCACTGTCCCGGTCGCCGAGGCCGCCGGACTCGTCCTGGCCCGCGACGTGCTCGCCGGCGTGGCGCTGCCGCCGTTCGACAACTCCGCGATGGACGGGTACGCCGTGCGCGCCGCGGACGTCGCCGAGGTGCCGGTGACGCTTCCCGTGGCCGATGACATCCCAGCCGGCCGAATTGATGTCCAACCGCTCGAATCGGGTACCGTTCAGCGGATCATGACCGGCGCTCCCCTGCCCCCGGGCGCGGACGCGATCGTGATGGTCGAGGACACCGACCGCGGCACCTCGGAGGTCCAGATCTCCCGTGCGGCCACGGCGGGCAACCACATCCGCCGAACCGGCGAGGACGTCACGAAGGGCACCGTCGCACTGCACGCGGGCACCGTGCTGAGCCACGCGCACCTCGGCCTCGCCGCCGCGGTGGGTTTGGCTGAACTGGAGGTGCACCGGCCGCTGTCGGTGCTGGTGGTGTCGACCGGCACGGAGCTGGTGGAAGCCCCGAACCCGTTGCAGCACGGGCAAATCTACGAATCGAACAGCGTGATGCTGGCGGCGGCGCTGCGCGAGCTCGGCTGCGCGGTCGAGGTCGTGCGCAGCGTGGTGGACGACGTGGCGGAGTTCCGCGAGATCATCGAACCGCGGCTGAAGTCTGCGGACCTGCTGATCACCTCCGGCGGGGTTTCGGCCGGTGCTTACGAAGTGGTGAAGGACGCGCTGTCCGGACAGGGCGTGGAATTCCAGAAGATCGCGATGCAGCCGGGCGGACCGCAGGGCTGCGGACGGTGGAACGGCGTGCCGGTGGTGACGCTGCCGGGGAATCCGGTGAGCGTGCTGGTGTCGTTCGAGGCGTTCCTGCGACCGGCGGTCCTGGCGGCGATGGGCCATTCAGACGTGGACCGGCGACGGGTGCGGGCGCGGTTGACCGAGGACATGACGTCCCCGGCTGGGCGGCGGCAGTTCCGGCGGGGATTCTTCACGCCGGTGCTGGGCGAGGTGACCGGGGTGGTCGGGCCTCGAGGCGGGCCGGGGTCGCATTTGCTGGCGGCGTTCACGCAGGCGAACTGCTTGATCGTGTTGCCGGAGGAGGTTTCGGAGGTTGCGGAGGGGGATGAGGTTGAGGTGCTGCTGCTTTAGTCCCGCCACCCTGGGCAGCCCCCACCCTTCCCGGGGGACGGCCCTTGCCCAGTCTATCCGCCCCCACCGACAACCCCGGCCCCTTCAGCCGGGTTGTCCACAGCAAGCGCCACTTGGGGAAAGTCCCGCGCCCGCCGCAACGGCCCCGCGAACAACACCCCCAGCGACGCCAGCTGCACGCCCACCATCGCGAACATCGCCACCCGCACCCCGGCCGCCTGCCCGAGCGCTCCGCCCAGCAAAGCGCCGAGCGGGATCGTGCCGTAGTTGACCATCGCCGAACTCGCGCTGATCCGGCCGTACAGATGGCGCGGGCAATACCGCTGCCGGAACGTCGCGCCCAGCACGTTCGACCCGACCACGCCCGCCGCGATTCCCGCCCCGGCGAGGACAAACAGCGTCAACCCCCACCCGGGCTGGGCCAGCGGGCCGAGCAGCATCGCCGGTACCACCAAAGCCTCGCACCACAGGAAGCCCCAAGCGGTGCCGGTCCGCCGGGCGACCCGGCTCACCAGCGTCGCGCCGAGCACCCCGCCTGCCTCGCCGAGAGCGAGCACGATCCCGACGACACCGGGTCCCTGGCCCAAATCGTCGACCAGGAACACCACTGCCACCGCGAAAAACCCGTTCAGGGCAAGGTTCGCGACGCCGCCGGACAGCACCAGCACCCGCAGGTACGGATCCCGGGCCACGATTCGCATGCCCTCGGCGATTTCGGCACGCAGCCGGGTCCGCGACCGCGCAGGAGGCTCGTCCGCACGCAGGAAACGCAAACACAGCGCGGAAAATCCGAAACTCAACGCGTCCACGAGCACCCCGCTCACCGGTCCGAACGCGGTCGCCAACAGTCCGGCCAGACCGGGACCGCCCATCTGGGCCGCGGATTCCGCACCCTGCAGCCGGACGTTGGCTCCCAACAGCGAAGCATCGTCCACAACGGACGGCAGGAAAGCCCGGTAAGCAAGCGAAAAGAACACTTTTGCGAATCCGCCGACCAAAGCGGCGGCCACGAGAATTCCCAGGGAAAGGAATCCGCAAGCCCACGAAATCGGCACCGCGAGAAAAGCCGCCATCTGAATGATGTCGCACACCAGCATCACCCGGCGTTTAGCCCACCGGTCGACCCAGGCCCCGGCGGGCAAACCCACCGCGAGCCAAGGCAGCCACGCGACCGCGGTCAGCAAAGCCACCTCGAACGTCGAAGCGTGCAGCACCAGCAACGCCACCAGCGGAACCGACGCACTCGCCACCGCGCTGCCGACCGTGCTGACCGTCTGTCCAGTCCACAAGAGACGGAACGCGGCGTTCCTCACGGCTGCGCTCTGAAACCGCGCCCGAACACGAAAACCGGCTCCCGCTCCGTCGAGGGATCCGCAGCCGCCCGAGCGCCGAACTCCGCGAACAGCGCAGCCACCCGATCATTCAGTTCCGCCAATTCCGATGGCGTCAACCGCAGCCATGCGTCATTGGAGAACCACGCGTCGCGCCATTCCTCCGGAGCCGTCTCCAGTTCCGAAAGCCAGCCTCGGGACAGCGTCATCTGCCGATCGAGGCTCACCGTCTCCGCGACCTCCGCCACCGGATCCCCGGCGAAGTCCGAAGTGGCCCACGACAACGAGTCCGACGCGCGCCGCCACCACCGCTCTCGCCGATCCCGCGCCAGTTCCGGCGCTTCGACCACCAATCCCGCGCCGGAAAGCACCTTCAGATGGTGGCTCACGTTGCCCACCGCCTGCCCGGTTTTCTCCGCGAGCACCGACGCGGTCGCCGGGCCGTCGAGTTTCAGCATGTCCAGCAGGCGGCGGCGCAGCGGATGCGACATCGCGGCCAGCACTCGGGAATCGCGGACTTCCATGATGCACAAGAGTAGTTGTACAACAACTCTTGTGCAATAGCCCGCAGGTATCCTCGCGGCATGGGCATCATCCTGTGGATCGTCTTCGGCGCGCTGGTCGGCTGGATCGCGAACCTCGTGGTCGGCGGCCGGGAACGGCAGCGGCAGGGCTGTCTCGTCAGCGTGCTGGTCGGCGTGGTCGGGGCGGCGCTCGGCGGCTTCGTCTACCGGCTCGCGACCGGTGAGCAGCAGCACTTCGAGTTCGATTTTCCGAGCTTCGGCGTCGCCATCCTCGGCGCGATCGTGCTGCTGCTCGTATTGCGGCTGGTCAGCGCTGCGAGCGGGAGCCGGCGCGATCGTGACCGTTGGTAACGGTTTCCCGACGATCGGTCAGAACGCCCTGGCCGCGGGCTAAACTGATTCGTTCCGCGCCCGGGTGCGTGCTTCGTCGGGGGACGCATGCACCCGGGCCGCGTCCTGTACGAGCCGAGCGGCGCGAGCAGGGTCGACGAGCTGCGGAACGGGCACCGACAGGACATCCCGGCACCAGGCGCGCAGCAGCTGCGCGAGCAGATCGGGTACCGCCATCGTCTCCCTCGCCAGGTCGGCCCGGGCACCGGTCCCGAGCGGCGTCAACTACCCGGTGTTATCGGATTGTTCGACGCGTCGTTACCGGTTTGTGGTCGCGCCCACCCGCGCCGGGGCAACCCTTACGACCAGGGGCCGCCGGGTCCGCCGCAGGCGGGCGGTAGCGTGGGGAAGCCCAAATCGGACCCTTACACCGACCGAGACGAACAGCGGGGAACTCGACCCATG
Source organism: Amycolatopsis sp. NPDC054798 (assembly GCF_053611505.1). Taxonomy (NCBI): domain Bacteria; kingdom Bacillati; phylum Actinomycetota; class Actinomycetes; order Pseudonocardiales; family Pseudonocardiaceae; genus Amycolatopsis; species Amycolatopsis sp. NPDC054798. Next base: position 62,033 of record NZ_JBSHAM010000029.1, read on the forward strand.
AGCGGCCAGCCCACCGGTAACCCCCTCGCGCACGCTGTCCAGCTGGCCCGCGAGACGTTCCCGCCGATGCATCCGGCGGGACGGCCGTTCCTCCTCGGCGGCCTCGCCGCGACGTTCGTGCTGCGCCGGTTCTCCAAGCGTCTCGGTGTGGTCGGCGCGCTCGCCACCGCGGGCATGACGGCGTTCTTCCGCGAGCCGAAGCGCGTGCCCCCGCTGCGGGACAACGTCGCGATCTCGGCCGCCGACGGCACCGTCTCGCTCATCGAGGAAGCGGTTCCGCCCGCCGAACTCGGCCTGCCCGCCGAGCCGCGGATGCGGGTGAGCGTGTTCCTGTCGGTCTACGACGTGCACGTCCAGCGCACGCCGGCGACGGGAGTGATCTCGAAGGTGGCCTACAAACCGGGCAAGTTCCTTTCCGCGGACCTCGACAAGGCGAGCGAGGTCAACGAGCGCAACTCGCTGGTGCTGCACACGGCCGACGGCCACGAGCTCGTCGTCGTGCAGATCGCCGGGCTGGTCGCGCGCCGCATCCGGTGCGACGTCCGCGAGGGCGACAAGGTGGCCGCTGGCGAGACCTACGGCATCATCCGCTTCGGCTCGCGCGTCGACACTTATCTGCCGCCGGGCAGCCGGGTCGTGGTGGCCAAGGGCCAGCGCACCGTCGGCGGCGAAACCGTGCTCGCCGAACTTCCTGTGCAGGGAGAAAGCTGACCATGGTCCGCGTGACCACCCCGGGCGTCCGGCTGCTGCCGAACGCGATCACCGTGCTCGCGCTCTGCGCCGGTCTGTCCTCGGTGCAGTTCGCCCTCACCGGCAACTACGCCATGGCGATCGCCTCGATCGGCATCGCCGCCGTGCTCGACAGCCTCGACGGCCGCATCGCCCGTCTGCTCGACGCGACTTCCAAAATGGGAGCCGAACTCGACTCGCTGTCCGACGGCATTTCGTTCGGCGTCGCGCCGGCGCTGGTGCTCTACATCTGGCAGTCGCACGGCGACCGCATCGGCTGGGTCGCGTCGCTGATCTTCGCGGTCTGCATGATCCTGCGGCTCGCCCGCTTCAACACGCTGCTCGACGACACCGACCAGCCGCCGTACGCCGCCGAGTTTTTCGTCGGCGTGCCCGCACCGGCCGGTGGCCTGGTCGCGATGCTGCCGCTGATCGCCACGCTGCAGTGGGGCGAGGGCTGGTGGTCGGAGCAGTACGTGGTGCTGGTGTGGACCATCGCGGTCGCCGCGCTGTTGATCAGCCGCATCCCGACGCTGTCGCTGAAGACCGCGAAGGCCCCGGCGAAGGCGATCGCGCCGCTGCTGGTGGGCGTCGGCCTGCTGGCCGCCGCGATCATCGTGTTCCCGCTGGCGGCGCTGGCGGTCGCACTGGTGCTGTACCTGCTGCACATCCCGTACGCGGTCTACCGGCACCGCTGGCTCGCCGCGCACCCGGAGGCATGGGAAGTGCCGCCGAGGGAGCGCCGCGCGATCCGCCGCGCACGCAGCCACCGACGGCTGCGGTTGCGCCCCGCCTCCGGCCGGGTCGCCGGTGCGGCGATGCGCGCGGTGCGGTTGCCGCGGACGAATTCGGACCTGGTGCGAAGCCGGAATCTGCGCGATCGGGACCACAGCTCGGCTACGTCCGGGCCCAGCCAGCGGCGCCGCAGCTGGCGCCGGATCGGCATTCGGCGCCGCTAGCTTCAGGCCTTCCGCGTTCCCAGTGCGGATACCCACACGTCCAGCTGCGTCCGGAAATCCTGGCGGCAATCAGCGTCGGTCAGCACTGGCAGCAAGCGGTGCAGGTTCGGTGTTTCGCTGGGCGTCGCCATGCGGCGGAACCAGTCGTCGACCGGCTCAGCGCGCTCTGCCCGCGCCCCGGCCAGACCGGTTTCCTCGGTAAGCACGGCACCGAACGCGAGTCCGGTCAGCGAGCGGTACGCGCGCACGGTTCCGGTGTCGTCCAGTCCGGCGTCCAGCAGGGCACCGAGCATGCTGTCGATCACCTTCAAGGCCCCCGGAGAACGCGGGTTGGCCTCCTCCGCGACCAGGGTCCGCAGCACCGCCGGATGCTGCCGGAACTGCTCGTAGAGCCCTTGGGCCAGCCCACGGATCCGGACACCGCCGAACTGTCGGCGTACTACGGCTCGATCTACCCGGCGATCTGGAGCTCCCAGCTCGCCCTTCGCACGCACGGACTGGCCAGCTCGCTGTGCAGCTACCACCTCGGCGGCAGGGAGGCGGACGTCGCGCGGATCCTCGGCCGTCCCGACGACGTCGTGCAGATCGGCCTGCTCGCGGTGGCGTATTCGACCCAGCGTGAGTTCTCCCCCGCTGCCCGTCCGGCGGTGGAGGACATCCTTTACTTCGACGGCTGGGCGAAGCGGTAGCTCAGGCGGCGAAGACTGCGCGAACCACAGACTCGTCTCCGTCGATCTCGAAAGAGCACGCGGCCCGCCTGGGCCTGGCCGGTCAACGGCGATCCCTGCTTCGAAGCATTCGGCCGCCTCGCCGGCGGACCCCCGCTCCGCTTCCTGGCCCGGCGGCTCAACGTCGTCGTCAAAGCGTTCCTCACGCGGCCTTTCGTTCGCGCATAACCGCCCACCGGTTCATTAGGGTGAGCAGCGTGAGCGATCCGCAGATCACCCTGACCGTCCGGCACACGCCGTCCGCGCTCGACGCGCGGCGGGGAGTCGTCCGGCTGCACCCGGAAGTGCTCGACGCGCTCGGCCTGCGGGCCTGGGACGCCGTGCACCTCACCGGCGCGCGGCGCAGTGCCGCCTTGGCCGCGCCCGCCGCGGAGGAAGCGACGCCGGGTGTCGTGTTGACCGATGACGTCACCATGTCGAACCTTGGCGTCGCCGAGGGCGGCGAGGTGGTCGTCGCGCCTGCGGAGGTCACCGCTGCCCGCACGGTCACCGTGTCCGGGTCCAGGCTGGCGTCGGTTTCGGTGTCGCCGCAGACGTTGCGGCTCGCGCTCACCGGCAAGGTGCTGACCCGCGGCGACGCGGTTTCCCTGTTGCCGCAAGACCTCGCGCCCGCGCCGGGCTCGGACGTCGCCGCCGTGCGCGGGCAGTTGTCCCGCGTGATCGGGGCGACCTGGACCAACGAACTGCTGACCGTCACGGCTACCGAACCGGCCGGAGCAGTCGTCGTTGGACCGTCCACTGTGGTCAGCTGGCGGGACGGCGCGCGCACTGGCGCGCCGACCAGCAGCGAACCGCCGGTGCGCTCCGCGACCGCGCTCGTCCGCACCACCGCCGTTACCGCGGCCGAGGACTACCTCGAAGCGGAGATCGTCGAGGAGGTCGTCACCGAGGCGCGCGAGGAAGAGCTGGACGATCCGGTGCCGGTCGCCGATCTGGTCGGGGCCGAGAGCGCGGCGCGCAAGCTGGCCGAGTGGTTCGACCTGGCGTTTCACCGGCCGGAACTGCTCGCCAAACTGGGCACTTCGGCGCATCTGGGCGTGCTGCTGTCGGGGCCGGAAGGCGTCGGCAAGGCGACGCTGGTGCGATCGGTAGCCGCTGCGGAAAAGGTGCGCGTGGTGTCGGTGACCGCGCCGAATATCGCGGTGCTGGAACCGAATGCGGCGCACCGTTCTCTGCGCGAGGCCATCGACCGGGTCGCGGACGGCGACGGTCCAGGCGTGCTGTTGATCAATGACATCGACGCGCTGCTCCCAGCCACGCAGCCGCCGCCGGTGGCGACGGTGGTGCTGGAGGAATTGCGCGCCGCGCTGCGCCGGGACGGACTGGCTGTGGTGGCCACGACCGCGCGAGCCGAGTCGGTGGACCCGCGGCTGCGCGGAGCCGACCTGCTCGACCGCGAGCTGGGCGTGCCGCTGCCGGAGGCGAAAACGCGGGTCGAACTGCTGCGGATCCTGCTCCGCGACGTACCGGTCGAATCCGGTGCCGACCTTGGCGTGCTCGCCGAGCGGACCCCCGGATTCGTCGCCGCCGACCTGCTCGCCCTTCGCCGGGACGCGGCGTTGCGGGCCGCGCTGCGCCAGCGCGACGTCGAGGAACCCAAGATCTCCCAGCAGGACCTGCTCGACGCTCTGGCCACCGTCCGGCCGATCTCGCTGTCCACTTCGGACAACCTGGCCACCGGAGGCCTGACCCTGGACGACGTCGGCAACATGACGTCGGTCAAGGAGGCGCTCACCGAAACCGTGCTGTGGCCGCTGCGCTACCCGGACTCGTTCGCCCGGCTCGGCATCGAACCGCCGCGCGGCGTGCTGCTGTACGGCCCGCCCGGCGGCGGCAAGACGTTCCTCGTCCGGGCGCTCGCCGGCACCGGCGCGCTCAACGTGTTCGCGATCAAGGGCGCGGAACTGCTGGACAAATGGGTCGGCGAGTCGGAACGCGCGGTGCGCGACCTCTTCCGCCGGGCCGCCGACGCCGCCCCGTCGCTGATCTTCCTCGACGAGATCGACGCGCTCGCCCCGCGCCGAGGCCAGTCGTCCGACTCCGGCGTGGCCGACCGCGTGGTTGCCGCGCTCCTCACCGAACTGGACGGCGTGGAGCCGATGCGCGAGGTCGTCGTGCTGGGCGCGACGAACCGGCCCGAACTGGTCGACCCGGCTTTGCTGCGTCCCGGCCGCTTGGAGCGGCGGATCTACGTGCCGCCGCCGGACGCCGAATCCCGCGCCGCGATCCTCTCCGCGACGGCCAAGCACACCCCGCTGGCGTCCGATGTGGACCTCGCGGCCACCGCGGAAGCGCTGGAGGGCTACTCGGCCGCCGACTGCGCCGCGCTGATCCGGGAAGCGGCGCTGACCGCGATGCGCGAGTCGCTGGAGGCGCGCGAGGTGACCGCGGCGCATCTGGAGAAGGCACGGGAGGCTGTGCGGCCGTCGCTGGATGCTGCGCAGCTGGCGACGCTGGAGGCTTACGCGCAGGCGCAGCAGGAACGTTGAGGTGGTGAGTGCTGGTGCCGGTTTTCGCCGGGGGCCAGCACTCACGACATCCCGCCACCCCGCACCAGGCACACCTAGCTTGTGCCGGGTGGCGTGGCTGGGAGGTCCGTGAGGGTCCCCTTGAGGGAATCTGATTCCCTCAAGGGGGCCCTCACGGACGTTCGACGTCGCGGACCGCCGAGCACTGCACCCGCTTGCGGAGAAAAGCCCCAATGTGGCATTGGGTGCATGCCACGCACCCAATGTGGCGTTCGGTGCGTCAGACGCACCCAATGCCACATTGGGGCGCGCTGAGCCGGGACAGTGCTCCGGCGGCCGATCGGCAACGACTCGCCACGCGACCTGCCTGTTGAGTCCCGGGCATACCGAGTCGTCCGCTGCTCCGAAAGCGGAGGCCGAGCGGAAAGCGAACCAGCTGGGCAATGCCCGGGCACACATGACAAAGCCCGCGCCGTAGCGCGGGCTGTCATAAGACCGGTCAGCTGCCCTTGTGTCCGGGCTGGTAGTCCTTCGTGATGATCACTATCACGCCAGGGCTGGAGTTCTGGATGCCCTCGAACCGGGGCTGAGCCTGGAAGCCGAACTCCTTGGCCAGCTGCTTCGCGGCGGCTTCCTCGTCGGTGCCCGGCCGGAAGTAGGCCGTGGTCGTCGGGATGACGCCGTCCGCGTAGTTGCCGACCTCGGCGACGTTCCAGCCCGAACCGCGGAAATCGGCGGCGGCCTGTTCGGCGAGGTGCTTGATCAGCGAGTTGTTGTAGACCCGCAGGGTGACCCATTTGTTCGAGGCCTGCTGGTCCGGACCCGCCTGGCCCGGCTGCCCTGGCTGCTGGCCCGGCTGGCCGCCGGGCTGCCCGGGCTGGCCAGGTTGGCTCGATGCCGGAGCCGACGACGCGGCGGACGAGGACGCCGGTGCCGACGAGGCGGGCGAAGACGGAGTGGAGCTGGGTGCCGCCGAGGACGACTGCTGCGGCGCGGACGACGATCCGCCGGGCGCGGTAGGCTCGCCGGACGTGCTCGGTCCGGCGTTCTGGTCGCCGCCGGTGTTGAGCACGGTGACCCCGCCGATGACGGCGGCGACCACCGCGACCCCGATCAGCGCGACCCCCGCGGCCTTCAACGGCCGGGACAGTCCCGAGAAAACGCTCATGACAGCTCGATCCCCAACCGCCGGGCCCCGCGTTTGCGCTGACGGGCGGCGCGCGTTTTGCGCAGCCGCTTGACCAGCATCGGATCGGCCGCGACGGCCTCCGGCTTGGCCAGCAGCGTGTTCAACAACTGGTAGTAACGGGTCGAGGACAGCCCGAAGCGCTCCCGGATGGCGTTCTCCTTCGCCCCGGCGTGGCGCCACCACTGCCGCTCGAACGCGAGGATGTCCAGTTCACGTTCGGTAAGGCCACCGACATTTTCCGGCGGCGACGGCTGGTCTCCAGCCATCGACTCCGCGGCGTCCATGCGGTCCTCGCAATCGGTGTCGGCAGTCCTTCCGCGGGCGTCATTGAACCACGGAACCCATGCTCGACATGGGCATCCGACACGGCGCGTCACGGTCCGATCCAGGTGTACCAGAAGGGTCCGACTAAACTCGGCGTCCGTGACCGTCCACCCCATCTGCATCGCCGGCGAACCCGTGCTGCACCAGCCCACGCGCGAGATCACCGAGTTCGACGACAAGCTGGCCACCCTCGTCGAGGACATGTTCGAAACCATGTACGCGGCCGAGGGCGTGGGCCTCGCGGCCAACCAGATCGGGCTCGATCTGCGGGTGTTCGTATACGACTGCCCGGACGATGAGGGCGTCGAGCACAAGGGCGTGGTGGTCAACCCGAAGCTGGAGACCTCCGAGATCCCGGAGACCATGCCGGACCCGGACGACGACTGGGAGGGCTGCCTGTCCGCCCCCGGCGAGTCGTACCCGACCGGGCGCGCCAAATGGGCGAAGGTGACCGGCTTCGACGTCGAGGGCAAACCGATCGAGGTCGAGGGCACCGGCTACTTCGCGCGCTGCCTCCAGCATGAGACCGATCACCTAGACGGCTTCATCTATCTGGACCGCCTCGTCGGCCGCCACGCACGCGCGGCGAAGAAGATGCTGAAGAAGAACAAGTGGGGCGTGCCCGGCCTGACCTGGCTGCCCCCCAAAGACCCCGCGGACGCCTAACCCGCTCCGCGCCCTCCCAGCCCCCTCGACCACACCCCGCGCCACCCAGACCCAGACTTCTCGCCCCCCCGAGACCGCCCCACTCACTGCCCCCCGAGACCCGCCCCGCCCACTGGACCGAAACCCGAGATCGCGCTGGTTTCTGGACTGAGCGATTTCGACGGCCCCCCGGGCCGGCGAAATCGGGAGGGAAGAAACCAGCTCCCCGGCGATCTCGGCGCCGCGGCGGAGCCGCGGCAATCAAACACTGCGGCAGGGTTGTGCCAACCCGAGGCGCCATGGCATCGTCGGACAAGCAACCTCAACCGAATGCAACGCGGGAGCTCGCGCCTTGGCGGGCTGAGAGGGTGACTGGTGTCCATCTCGCGGGCACCCGGCGTCACCGACCGCATGAACCTGACCGGGTAATGCCGGCGTAGGGAGTGAACGTCGTTGACGACGCTGGAAAACCAGGGTGCCATCACGCCGTCCGTCACCACCGGGCCGATCACTGGCTCGCGGAAGGTCTATCACCGCACCGAATCCGGATTGCGGGTTCCGGCGCGGCGGATCGACCTGTCGAACGGGGAGCACTTCGACGTGTACGACACGTCCGGGCCCTACACCGACCCGGACGCGAACATCGATGTCCACAATGGACTTCACCCGCTCCGTTCCGGCTGGGCTGACGGGCGGGAGCACAACACTCAGCTCGGCTGGGCCAAAGCCGGGGTGATCACCCGGGAAATGGAGTTCATCGCCGCGCGCGAACGCTGTACTCCGGAGTTCGTGCGGGACGAGGTCGCCCGTGGGCGCGCGGTGATTCCGGTCAACCGCAAGCATCCGGAGACCGAGCCGATGATCATCGGCAAGAACTTCCTGGTGAAGATCAACGCCAACATGGGGAACTCGGCCGTCTGGTCCTCTGTGGAGGAAGAGGTCGACAAGATGGTGTGGGCCACTCGCTGGGGCGCCGACACGATCATGGACCTCTCCACCGGCAAGCGGATTCACGAAACGCGCGAGTGGATCGTGCGCAACTCGCCGGTCCCGGTCGGCACCGTGCCGATCTATCAGGCGCTGGAAAAGGTCAACGGGGAGCCGGAAAAGCTCACCTGGGAGATCTACCGCGACACTGTGCTCGAGCAGTGCGAGCAGGGCGTCGACTACATGACGGTGCATGCCGGCGTACTGCTGCGCTACATCCCGCTCACCGCGCGCCGGGTCACCGGCATCGTCAGCCGCGGCGGGTCGATCATGGCCGCCTGGTGTCTCGCGCACCACCAGGAATCCTTCCTGTACACGCATTTCTCCGAGCTGTGCGAGATCCTGCGCGAGTACGACGTCACGTTCTCCCTCGGCGACGGTCTCCGTCCCGGCTCGATCGCGGACGCCAACGACCGCGCCCAGTTCGCCGAGCTGGAAACCCTCGGCGAACTGACGCACATCGCGCGCGAGCACGACGTGCAGGTGATGATCGAGGGCCCCGGCCACGTGCCGATGCACAAGATCAAGGAAAACGTCGAGCTGGAGGAAAAGCTCACCGGCGAGGCTCCGTTCTACACGCTCGGCCCGCTCGCCACGGACATCGCGCCTGCCTACGACCACATCACCTCGGCGATCGGTGCGGCGCAGATCGGCTGGTACGGCACGGCGATGCTGTGCTACGTCACGCCGAAGGAGCACCTCGGGCTGCCCAACCGCGACGACGTGAAGACCGGCGTGATCACCTACAAGATCGCCGCGCACGCCGCCGATCTCGCCAAGGGCCACCAGTACGCGCAGGACTGGGACGACGAATTGTCCAAGGCCCGCTTCGAATTCCGGTGGAACGACCAGTTCAACCTGTCGCTCGACCCGGACACCGCGCGGTCCTTCCACGACGAGACGCTGCCCGCCGAACCGGCGAAGACCGCGCATTTCTGCTCCATGTGCGGGCCGAAGTTCTGCTCGATGCGGATCACCCAGGACGTGCGCAAGTACGCCGAGGAGCACGGTCTGTCCTCTGTGGAGGCGATCGAGGCGGGCATGGCCGAGAAGTCCGCGGAGTTTTCCGAGCAGGGCAACAAGGTCTACCTCCCCGTGGTCAACCAGTGACAGTCACTCCTCGCACCGCCCTCACCATCGCCGGGTCCGATTCCGGCGGTGGTGCGGGCGTGCAGGCGGACCTGCGCACGTTCTTCGCCAACGGCGTGCACGGCCTGGTCGCGCTCACCGCGGTCACCGTGCAGAATTCGCTTGGCGTGCAAGGATTCTCCGAGATCCCGGTCGACGTCGTCACCGCGCAGATCAAAGCGGTCGCCGAGGACATGGGCGTCAACGCGGCGAAGACCGGCATGCTCGCCACCGCGGACATCATTCAGGCGGTAGCGAAAACACTGGACGAAGTCCACATTGGACGCACCACGGACACGCCGTTCGTGGTCGACCCGGTGGCCGCGTCGATGACCGGCCACGCATTGCTGCGCGAGGAAGCACTGGAAGCGATCCGGACGGAATTGTTCCCGCGCGCCACGCTCATCACGCCGAATCTCGACGAGGTCCGGCTGCTGACCGGCGTCACGGTCACCGATGCCACAAGCCAGCGCGCGGCGGCAGAAGCGTTGCTGGAGTTCGGTTCCCAGTGGGTCCTGGTCAAGGGCGGACACCTCTACGACGCCGCGGATTGCGTCGATCTGCTCACCGACGGCTCCGCGGTGATCGAATTGAGCGGACCGCGCATCGACACCGAAAACACCCACGGCGGCGGCGACACCATGGCGTCGGCGATCACCTCGTCGCTCGCGAAGGGCGCGGACGTGCCCACCGCGGTCGCGGAGGCGAAACGGTTCATCGAGCGCTGCGTCCTGGAGGCGTATCCGCTCGGTGCCGGGGTCGGCCCGGTCTCCCCGTTCTGGCGGCTCGCGAACCCGCAGTGAATGCGACACTGGCCGGATGAGCGAGACACCGGAAGCGTTGTGGGCGAGGCTGCCGCTTGAGGTGCAGCACGAGGTCGACGGCCTGGTTGCCGAGCACCGCACCGCTTCGGCGGTCAAAACGATCCGCAAATCGGGCGTCACACCCCGGCCGGGGATCGCCGAAGCGCAAGCGGTGTACGAATACCGGATGGCCGTGCTGAAACCGCCGCCGCGGTTTTAGCCGCGCGAATCCACCGTCGGCAGCACGGTCGTGAGGCCGGTCCAGTCGGACGTCACCACGGAAGCGTGCTGCTTAGCCAGTTCGGCCACCCGCTGAGTCGCCTGCTCGACGGTCGGGTTGTGGTCGTCGATGGCGGGCGCGACGTTCTGCGCGTCCGTCATCACCACGTAGTAGTGGTTTTCGTCGTACCAGGACATTCCGGCCTTCGCGAGCCATTCGCTCGCGTCTCCGTCGAAAACGACAAACCACGGTTTCTGCTCCGCGGAGTATTTGTCGCGCGGGTCGCCGCCCGCGGCACCGTGCACGGTCGGGAAGATCTGTACCGCGTTCAGTTTTCCGGCAGCTTTCTGCGCCAGCAGATAGCCGGCGTACTCGACATCGGCGTGCAGCGTGTCGGTCGGATTCCCCTCTTCTACGGTGCCGGGGATGATCTCGGTGAGCACCTTGCCCCGCAACGCGTCCAGCGTCGGCCAATTGTCCGCTTTGGACGCTTCGTCGAGCGTGGCGTGACTGCCGAGAAGGTCGGCGGGCTTGAACACCGCGTCGCCGAGATGGTCGCGGAACGCGGCATCCAGCTGGGCCGGGCCGAGGCCGGTATTCGCCGAGAAACCGGTCTTCATTTCGATCTTCAGGGTGAGGGGCCCGTGCCCGGGATGCGCGCCGAGCCAGATCCGGATGTCGTCCAGGCAGGATTCGAGGTCCTTGTTCGTCCCGCCGGAGTAAAGGTCGGCAGCCGAACGCGCGTCGACGCAGTTGTTGCTGTTGCCCAGCGGGTTGGAGTGGCTGACCTTCCACTCGTGGGTGAAGAAGTCCGGCCACACGTCGAATTCCAGCAGGGACGAGCCGTTGTCCAGCGCCTGCGCGAGGTACGGGTACGCGGCCGGATCGTAGGTGTTGTGCACGCCGACCGTGGTCACGTGCGAGAGCTTCGGGCTGTCCGCGTGCGCCACCCCCGGCACGGCCAGCGCGGACAGGAGGAGAAGACCGGCCGCGGCGAGCTTCACAGATGTCTCCTTCGTCAGGAGGACCAGCACGGACGTTTACTGTGCCATCGTGGTGGACTGTGAATGAAGCACCATTGCCTCAATGGACCAGACCAGAAGTCGGAACGCGCACATGACAGAGAACCCGAGCCCGCCCTCCGCGCTCACCATCGCCGGATCCGATTCCGGCGGGGCCGCCGGGCTGCAGGCGGACCTGCGGACCTTCCTCACCTGCGGGGTGCACGGACTGGTCGCGGTCACCGCGGTCACCGTCCAGAACACCCTCGGCGTGCACGACCGCGCCGATCTGCCGCCGCACATCGTGGCAGGGCAGATCGAGGCGGTCGCCGCCGACATGGGCGTCGGCGCGGCGAAAACCGGCATGCTCGCGTCCGCGGAGATCATCCACGCGGTCGCGGCGGCCTGCGACAAGGCCGGGATCGGGCGGGACGGCGCGATTCCGTTCGTGGTCGACCCGGTGGCCGCGGCGATGACCGGGCAGTCGCTGTTCGACGACAACGGCCTCGCCGCGCTGCGCGACGAGCTGCTGCCGTGCGCCACCGTGCTCACGCCGAATCTGGACGAGGTGCGGCTGCTCACCGGCATGACCGTGACCGACCGCGAAGGCATGCACACCGCGGCCGTCGTACTGCACCAGCTCGGCCCGAAGTACGTGCTGGTGAAGAGCGGCCACCTGCAGTCCGACCCGGAGTGCGTCGACCTGCTCTTCGACGGTTCGACGTTCGTGGAGCTGCCCGGCCCGCGCTGGCAGACCCCGCACACGCACGGCGCCGGCGACACCATGGCGTCCGCGCTGACCGCCGGGCTGGCCAAGGGCATGCCGGTGGTGGAAGCGGCGCGCTACGGCAAATGGTTCGTCTCGCAGGCCGTCGAACACTCGTACCCGATGGGCGCGAAAGTCGGCCCGGTGTCGGCGTTCTGGCGGCTGGCCCCGGAGGAGCGCTAGCCCTCGTCGGAGATCAGGGCTTCCAGCGCGGGCAGCGCGGCGATGATCGACTCGCGTGCCTCGGGCGTGAGCCGGTCGAGGCGGCGGTTGAGCTCCTGCACGCGGGTGGACCGCACGCCGGAGATGAGGCGTTCGCCTTCCTCGGTGGCGCGGGCGAGCCAGGCGCGCCGGTCGACCGGGTCGGACTCGCGCGTGACGTAACCGGCCTCCACCAGCGTGGCCACGATCCGCGACATCGTGGCCGCCGCGACGCCTTCCTTCGCGGCGAGGTCGCCGAGGCGCAGCTCGCCGAAGTGGACGAGCGTGGCCAGCGCCGAGATCGACCCGTGCCCGGGTCCGGGCGCGCCCGCCTGGCGCAGCGAGCGGGAAAGCCGCCCCACCGCTAGGTACAACCGGCCCGTTACGTCCTGGACCGAGGAAAGAGTCACGATCGGCTCCTCCTGACGCTGGTGCCCGCCGCTGGGTGCGCCGGAAAGGGTGCCGTCAACCATACGGCGTGCCCGTGCTCAGTCCGCGTCAAGCGCGGGCGAAATCACCATCACCCGGTAATTTGTGCAGCCTGGCCGCCCGATTAGAGCACCGACACGTCGAGCGGAAGCTTCGCGGGCGGCGGCAGCGGTGCGGCCGTCTCCGCGCGAAAGGACTGCAGCAGGTATCCCGCGAGCCGCCGCGACGCCGCCGGTGCCGCGGTTCCCGCGCCAGACCGCAGTCCACCGTTGGCCAGCAAGATCAATGACAGGTCGGAAACCGCGAAGTCGGCCCGCAGCGCACCGGCCTCCTTCGCCCGGCGGATCAGCTCGGTGAACGCCTGCAGCGCGCGATCGCGCAACTGGCCGAAAGCAGCCTGATCCGGCAGTGCGGTCACGATCGCGGCGGAGAAACCGTGATTGCGCGCCTGCATCGCGCACATCTCCTCGATCACCCGGCAGAACCCGCGCCACGGGTCGGGGTCGGCGAGCGCCTCGTCGAGCATGCCCGCGCATTCGGCCATCGGCTCGGCGAAGGCTTCGGCGACCAGGTCGGCCTTGGTCGGGAAATGGCGGTACACCGTGGCGACGCCGAGGCCCGCCCGGCGCGCCAGCTCGCTCATCGACACGTCCAGGCCCTCGGACTCGAAGGTGCGCTCGGCGACTTCGAGAATGTGCGCGCGATTGTGGGCGGCGTCAGTGCGCAACTGAGTCGATTTTTCCGGCACTCTCTCACTTTACGCCAAACGGAAGACCCTTTCCATTTTCCGTGCTAGAAGTGGAACATGCCTTCCACTTCGATGCGTGCCATCGTCTACGACCGCTACGGACCGCCGGAAGTCCTGCACGAAGCGAATGTCCCGAAACCGGTGCCCCGCCCCGGCGAAGTCCTCGTCCGGGTGCGCGCGGTATCGGTCAACGGCGGCGAACTCGCGATGCGGTCCGGGAAGCTGCTTCCGTTCAGCGGCAAGCGTTTTCCCAAACGGATCGGCGTGGACCTGGTCGGCGAGGTCGTGGAACCCGGGACGAGCCGGTTCGCTGCCGGCGACCTCGTCTGGGCCTGTGGGAGGCGGATGGGCACCGCCGCCGAGTACCACGCGATGGCCGCCGATCGGCTGGACCACGTGCCAGCCGGGCTGGATCCCGCGTCGGCGGCGTCGCTGCTGGCGGGGAGCACCGCGATCACCGCGCTGCGCGACAAAGCCCATCTGAAGCCCGGCGAACGCCTGCTGATTCGTGGCGCGACCGGCGGGGTCGGGTTCGTGGCCACGCAGCTCGGCAAGGCGATGGGCGCGCACGTGACCGGGCTGACCAGCGCCAAGAACCTAGAGCTGGCAAGGGAACTCGGCGCGGACGTCGCGCTCGACTACCGTGATCCGGGCGAGCTGGGAAAGTTCGACGTCATCCTCGACACCGTCGGGCGTGACCTCGACGCGTTCCGGCGGCTGCTGACCCCGAGCGGGCGGATGGTCTCGATCGCGTTCGACCTCGACCGTCCGGCCCGCACGGTCGGCTATATCGCGGCGAACTCGTTGCGTCCCGCCCGCTGGGTGCGGGCGTTCAGCGGGAATCCCCAGGCTGATTTGCTCGCTGAGCTCGGCCGGTGGGTGAACGCCGGGTTGGTGCGGCCGTTGGTGGACCGGGTGTTTCCATTGGCGGAGACAGCGAGGGCGCATCGGGTGCTGGAGGAAGGCGGGGTGCGCGGCAAGGTGGTGGTCGAGGTCTCGTGAGTGTTTATGCCGGTTAGAACCGGCATTGCCACTCACGAGAACCCTAGCGAGGCGGACTCGACGCCTGCGCCCAAAACCGCTGCGGCACCCGCCCCGCCCCACGCGCCAGATACCCCGCCTCCACCGCGCTCCGCATCGCCAGCGCCATCCGTTCCGGATCCGCCGCCCGGGTGACCGCCGTCGACAGAAGCACCGCGGAGCAGCCGAGTTCCATCGCCAGCGTCGCGTCCGAAGCCGTGCCGATCCCGGCGTCCAGCACGATCGGCACCGACGCGCGCGAGACGATCAGCTCGATGTTGTGCGGGTTCCGGATGCCCAGCCCGGTGCCGATCGGCGCGCCGAGCGGCATCACCGCGGCGCAACCCGCCTCCTCGAGGCGAAGGGCGAGCACCGGGTCGTCGTTGGTGTAGGCGAACACCGTGAAACCGTCCGACACCAGGCGTTCGGCCGCTTCGAGAGTCTCCAGCGGATCGGGCAGCAGGGTGCGGTCGTCGGCGTGCACCTCGAGTTTGATCAGGTTCGTTTCCAGCGCCTCGCGGGCCAGCTGGGCGGTGAGCACGGCTTCGGCCGCCGTCCGGCAGCCCGCGGTGTTGGGCAGCAGCTCGATGTCCAAGCGCCGCAACAGTTCCAGCACGCCGGAGCCGCCCTCGGCGTCGGCGCGGCGCATCGCCACGGTGGTGAGCTGGGTGCCGGACGCGACCAGCGCTCGTTCCAGCACTTCGAGATTCGCCGCGCCACCGGTGCCGATGATCAAGCGCGACGACAGCTTGTGTTCGCCGATGATCAGGTCGTCCATGCTCAACCTCCTTGAACCGCGGTCAGCACTTCGAGCTGCGCGCCCTTCGGCACGACCGCTTCTTCCCATTCGCCACGCCGCACGACCACGCCGTTGACCGCGACGGCCACGCCGCGGCGTTCCGCTCCCAGCGCGTCGAGGACCGCGGAAACGGTGCTGTCGTCGGGGAATTCCCGCCACTCCCCGTTGACCTTGATCTCCATCAGACTCGCTCCTTCTCGACCAGACGGGCGGGCGTCGCCGCCTCGACCTCCGGCGGCGGGGCTTCGCCAGCCAGCCAGGCGACCACGGCGTCCGCAGTCGCGGGCGCCATCAGCAAACCGTTGCGGTGATGTCCTGTCGCCGCGTACACGCCTTCGTTCACTTCGCCGATGTACGGCAAGGCGTCACGACTCGCGGCACGCAGTCCGGCGGCGACTTCCACCAGCTCGTACTCCGTGATGCCGGGCAGGATCCGTTCCGCGCCTTCCAGAAGCTCGCGTACGCCGCGCGCGGTGACGGCCTGGTCGAAACCGGCTTCGTACTGCGTCGCGCCAAGGACCAGTTCGCCGTTTTCTCGCGGTACCAGATAGATCGGCCGTCCTTCGACCATCGCGCGCACTGTGTACGGCGGAGGCGGCAGACAGCCGCGACGCGGACGCAGCCGCAGGATCTCGCCCTTGAGCGGGCGTACTGCGTGCTCCAGCAACGGATGCAGCTGACCGGTCCACGCCCCGGCGGCAAGGACCACCGGCCCGGACACTTCGGAGAGATCTTGGAGCCGTTCACGACGGAACTCGACCCCACGCTTCGTAGCCGCTTCGCTCAGCGCTGTGAGCAGTTTTCGGTTGTCCACGGCTAAATCGCCCGGCACGTGCAGGCCGCTGCGCACGGCACCGACGCCCGGCGCGAGCCGCCGCGCTTCGCGCCCGGTGAGCGTTTCGACGTCGCGGCCCAGCGAACGCAGGTACCCGGCGAGGATGTCGAGGTGCCCGGCGTCGGCGCTGTCGAACCCGACGACGATCGTGCCGTGCTCGGCCAGCCCCGGATCGGTGCCCTCGGCGGCGAGGTCCCGTGCGAAACCCGGCCAGTGCCGCAGGGACGCTTCCCCCAGGCTGAGCACGGCTTCCTCGCCCGGCCACGCCTCGGTGACCGGGGCGAGCATCCCGCCGGCCAGCCAGGACGCGCCGCCCTGCACGGGATCCGGGTCGACCACGGTGACGCGCCATCCACGAGCGGCCGCGCGCCAGGCCGCGGACAGCCCGATGACGCCGCCGCCGACGACAGTGACGGTTGTGGTGCTGGTGTTCACAGTGGAATCACGCTCCCTGCGCCGGCATGACCCGGATCAGGTTCCACGGTCGGAGCGGCAGCTCCCTCTCAGCCCGTGCCTCGGGCTCCCGTGCGGACTCCCACACCGTAGCGCGCGGGTAACGTCACCGCCATGCCTGCCTTGACCGGAGACCAAATTCGCGCCCGGCTCGCCGATGCCCGGCTGTACTTGTGCACCGACGCCCGTGCTTCCCGTGGGGACCTCGCTGAGTTCGCTGACGCCGCGTTGGCGGGCGGGGTCGACATCGTGCAGCTGCGGGACAAGACCGGGGGCGCGCCGTTGGAGGCCAAGCAGGAGATCGCGGCGCTGGAGGTGCTGGCGGAGGCCTGTGCGCGGCATGGGGCGTTGCTGTCGGTGAACGACCGGGCGGATGTAGCGCTGGGGGTGGGGGCGGATGTGTTGCATTTGGGGCAGGACGATATTCCGGTCAGCCTTGCGCGGAGGGTGCTTGGGGATGAGGTGGTGATCGGGAGGTCCACCCATTCGGAGGAGCAGGCTGCGGCGGCGGCTGTGGAGGACGGGGTGGATTACTTCTGTACCGGGCCTTGCTGGCCTACGCCTACTAAGCCTGGGCGGTTTGCGCCTGGGTTGGGGTTGGTTCGGGCTGCTGCGGGGATGGGGACGGAGCGGGCTTGGTTCGCGATTGGGGGGATTGATCTCGAGCGGATGGGGGAGGTGATGGAGGCGGGGGCGTCTCGGGTTGTGGTGGTTCGGGCGATTACTGAGGCGGAGGATCCTCGGGCTGCTGCGGAGGGGTTGAGGGGGAGGCTGCTCGTCGCCTGACGGCGACATCGCGCCTCGTTCGTGAGGGGGCACCCCGAAGCTGATTGTGATGACGGTTCGAGGGGGCTTGTCAAGGCGGGAAAGATGCCTTGACAAGCCCCCTCGAACCGCATTTGGGCTTCGTATCGGGGTGCAGGGCCGGGTGTGTCTGCCTGGGGTGCGTGGGGGTTGTCGGCGGTGGTTTGGTGGTGGGTGGGGCTTGCGCCCCAATGTGGCATTGGGTGCATCCCACGCACCCAATGTGGCGTTCGGTGCGTCTGACGCACCCAATGTGGCATTGGGTGCGTCGTGGTCGGTGCGGCCGGGCGGGGCGGCCGTGAAGGGGAACCTGGAGGAATCTGGGGGCGTGAAGGGGGCCTCACGGGCCGTGGCTCAGCCTGGCCTGGGTCAGGGGTTGATGTCCCACTCGCGTTTGTTGCGGCGGTGCTGCTCGGCTAGCTTTTCCAGCGCCTGAGGGTCGCCGTGGGTGCTGAAGTGTTCGAAGCCCACCGCGATGAACACCGCCCGCGCGTTGACCGCTACTGGGCCGTCCGCGGAGTCCAGATGGCCGTCGGCGCTCACGTAGATCTTCCGGCCTGCGATCCCGTCCAGCCGGGCCTTGATGTACAGGGTGGACCCGACCGGTACTGGGCGGCGGAAGTCGGTCTCGAGTTTGCCGGTCACTGCGGGGCGGTGCAGCAGGTTTCCGACTGTCGAGCCCAGTGCCTCGTCGAAGGCGCAGGCCAGTAACCCGCCGTGAGCTAGACCGGGGGCGCCCTGGTGGGCGGCGGTCACGGTGAACTTCGAGTGCACCGTGTAGTCCTCGCCGATGGCTGAGCGCAGGTGCAGGCCGTCGTCGACCTCGTCGCCGCAGCCGAAGCACTCGGCGAAGTGGGCGCCCAGTTCGGTGCCGGGCGCGGGGGCTTTCGGGTGGATCTCCGGCGGCTCCACCGGCACTGGCGGCCACGGGCCGGAAACAGGACTCATGGGACGACGTTAACCCGGCGGAAGGACCCGCTGGCACCCACCCTGACCGGCGAGGCCGCGTTTCCTGCGCACAGGGTAGTCGGAAAATTCCGCACGGTAGAAATTTCGTGACTCACCCTGCCAGCTCACGTCAACGGGTCAAGACTGGGGAAATGTGCTCCAACGGATGGACCGGGACGTGTGCAGGAGGAGGTCACCGCCGGGATGAGTGAGCCAAAGACGGGGAAACCCGAGGTCGATCAGAGAACAGTCAAACGCGCGGTGATCGCGTCCGCGATGGGGAATGCGACCGAGTGGTACGACTACGGCGTATTCACCTCGGGCGCGATCGCGACCAGTATCGGAACACTGTTCTTCCCCGGCGAGGGCAACGCGGTGCTGAAATCGCTTGCCCTGCTGGCAGTCGGCTTCATCGTTCGGCCGTTCGGTGGGGCCTTCTTCGGCCCATTGGGGGACAAGCTCGGCAGGCAGAAGGTTCTCGCTCTCACCATTCTGCTGATGTCCGGCTGTACCTTCCTGGTCGGTGTGCTGCCGACCTACTCGGGCAGTTACAGCATGGGCATCGCGGCACCGATCGCGATCTTGCTGCTGCGGCTCATTCAGGGCTTCTCGACCGGCGGCGAGTACGGCGGCGCGGCGACGTTCATCGCCGAATACGCGCCGACCAAACGGCGCGGCTTCTTCGGTTCGTTCCTGGAGATGGGCACGCTGGCCGGTTACGTGCTCGGCAACTCGGTCGTGCTGATCACCTTCCTGTCGCTGTCGACCGAACAGTTCAACTCGTGGGGCTGGCGGATTCCGTTCTTCATCGCGCTTCCGATCGGTGCGATCGGGCTGTACCTGCGGTCGAAGCTCGAGGACACGCCGGAGTTCCGCAGGCTCGAGGCAGCGGGCGAAAAGGCGGAGAAGGCTCCGCTCAAGGAGACCATCCAGCGCAACTGGCGCATGATCCTGAACCTGATCGGGATCGTGCTGCTGCTGAACATCGCCGACTACATGCTGCTCACGACGATGCCGACCTACTTCACCAACACCCTGCACATCGGCGACACCGAGTCCAGCCTGATCGTCATCGGGGTGGAAATCGTGCAGTTCTCGCTGCTGATTCCACTGGGCGCGCTGTCCGACCGGATCGGCCGGAAGCCCTTGCTGCTCACCGCGGCCATCGGGTTCATCGTGCTGAGCTGGCCCAGCATCAAGCTGATGCAGAGCGGCAGCCTGCTGTGGCTGGTCGTCGGCTTCCTGGTCGTGGCGATCCTGCTGGCGCTGATGCTGGCGGTCATCGGGTCGACGTTCCCGGCGATGTTCCCGACGCGCGTGCGTTACGGCTCGTTCGCCATCGGGTACAACATCTCGACGTCGCTGTTCGGCGGTACCTGCGGCGTGATCGTCACCGCGCTGATCGACGGCACCGGCAACGCGGACTGGCCCGCGTACTACTTGATCATCGCCGCGCTCATCGCGCTGGTCCCGATCATCAAGATCCCGGAGACGTCACAGGTGCCGATCGAGCAGATCGACACCGCGGACACCGGCGGCGACCTCGCCGGAGCCCGCAAGTGAGCAGCTGAGCCAACGCGAAAACCGCCCTCCGTCCACTAAGGACAGAGGGCGGTTTTCGTTTTCAAGCTCAGCTGTTCTGCGTCGCCTCGATCGCCTGCGGAGCGAAGCGCTTACGGGCCCAAGCTGCCAGGCCACCGGCGACCACTACGGCGACAACGGTTTCGATCATCAGTGCGACGAGCACCATGGTGCTTCCTCCTCGGGTTCTCGGGCCGGCCAATGGTGTGCCGGCTGAGCGACGGGTTCGACGGCCGCTCCGGCCGCCACTGAGAACATCGCCCCGAAAGCCTGGGATATTTCGTCGAAAACCCACTGAATCCGGTGACGTGCGCCACTCTTGCCGCGAAAGCGTTTCAGCCGGAGGTCCGGCTGGGTAACGCCGGGCTTCCCGCAGGTGAATCCGTAGCCACGGGGGACCGGTCGCTAGTGGTCGGATACGCCCGCGGCGGCGCCGACGCACGGGACGTACCCGGACGCGGAACGGTCTGCCGCTCCGTCGGAGGTTCCTTGCCCGGCGAACCAGGGCTCACCTGCGCGCCGGGCGCGGGGGCATCCGACGGACCCGAGGGGGTCTTCATCGGCCCGGCCGGAGCGGACGGGGTGGGCGAGACGGTGGCGAGACCCGGCCCGGCGGGCATGACCGGCGGCGGTTCGGTCCCGCGGCCGCCGACCGCGAGACCGGCCACCACGAGCACCGCGACCGTCGCGGCGGAGCTGCCCGCGACCGCCCAGCGTTTGCGCTTCCGGCGGACGGCGGCTCCGCGCACGATCACGTCCGCGGCGTCGATCTGCATGGGCGGTCCGTCCGGTGCCCGCGCGAACAAGGCGCGTACGGCTTCGTCTTCGTCGGAAACCATCTCGTTCACCTCCCTCCAGAGACAGGCAGTGCCTCGAAATGCGGGCCCAGCCGGGCCCGCAGGGTGGCCAGACCGCGCGCGGCCTGGCTTTTCACCGTGCCGGTCCGGCAGCCGAGCGCCGCGGCGGTTTCTTCGACGGACAAGTCCTCGAAGTACCGCAGCACCAGCACCGCGCGCTGGCGCGGGGCCAACGCGGCGAGTGCCTGCTGGATCAGCTGGTCGTGCTCAGTCTCGGCGACCGGAGCCGGTACGTCAGGTGGTGCGTCGGTGAGCCGCTCCCGTTTCCAGCGGCTGCGGCGGTTTTCCGCGAGGAAAGTGCGCAGCACGATTTTGCGCGCGTAAGCGTCGAGCGCGTCGTGCCGGGCCAGCCGCGGCCAGGCGAGGTACAGCTTGAGCAGCGCGGCCTGTGCGAGATCCTCGGCCCGATGCCAATCCCCGCAAAGCAGGTAGGCAGTGGACCGCAGGCTGTGCGCGCGCTCGCCGAAGTACCGGGCGTACTCGCCGTCCCACGGCGAGCTCTGCCCGGACGCCGGACTGGAGCGGGAGGGCACCGGGCGATCAGCCCCAGACCGAGGGCAGGTTCAGGTCGCCGGTCGGGCCCGCGGGCACGGCGGTCGGGACGCGCTTGCCCGTCTTGGCCGGCTTGCCCGGAGCGGCGACCTTCGGCGCGCCAGGGGCGGCCGTCGTCTGGCGGTCCGTGGGAGCCGGAGCGGCCGTGGGGGCGCCGGGCTGGTCGGTCCTCTGCGGAGCCGGCTGCGACACCGACGGCGGGGCGTCGGCGAAAGCGACCGCGCCGCCGGTCACCGCGCCTCCGGCGAGCAGCAGGGTGCCGATGGCGAGAGCGAAGCGAACACGCACGAGTTTCCTCCTGGTTCCAAGAGCGCCGGGTGGCGCTTCTCTGCTCTAGTCATGCCGTCGGCGGTCGCCGGGGTTGCATCGGATTTTTTTCTTTTCCGGCCGGGACAAGCGAACGGCCGGGAGCGTTCGAACGCTCCCGGCCGCCCGGTGGTGCTTGCTCAGATTGTCCGGCTGGTCAGTCTTGTCAGCCTGGTCAGTCTTGTCAGGCGGACAACGCCGACAGCTTGGTCCACGACGCCCAGTCGTAGGTCCAGTCGTTGTAGTCGCCGTCCTTCGGGCCCAGCTGCTGGGTGCTGCCGGAGATCTCCACCGGATCGCCGGGAAGGACGCTGTCGTAGTAGATCTTCGCGTTCGCCGGCGAGAGGTTGAGGCAGCCGTGCGAGATGTTCTTCTTGCCCTGCGCCCAGATCGACCCCGCGAGACCGTGGATGAACTCGCCGTTGTTGGAGATCCGGACCGCCCACGGCACGTTCACGTCGGTGTAGTTGTAGCGCGGGTTGCTCATCGAGTACGTCGCGTGCCTCGACATCACCACGTGCGTGCCGCTGTGCGTGACCCGGCCCGGGTCGGAGTCGAGGCCGTAGCTCACCGGGAAGTCCATGACCTGCTGGCCGTCGCGGATGACCTGCATGGTGTGTTCCTGGGTGTTGCCCTTGACGATCTGCGAGCGGCCGATGGTGAAGCTCGCCGAGACGTCCTGCTTGCCGTAGACGCCGTCGCCCATCGAAACGCCGTAGATGTTGGCCGAGACGACGACCTTCGTGTTCGGCTTGAAGTACTCCTTCGGCCGCCAGTGCACCGAAGTGTCGCCGTTGAGCCACGCCCACGCGCCCTCGGTCTTCGGCGTGGTCTCCACCGACAACGCGCGCTCGACGGAGGCCTTGTCCTTGACCGCGCTCGGGAACGTGAGCGCGATCGGCATCGCGATGCCGTAGGTCTGCCCGTCGCCGACGTTCAGGCTGCCCTGCATCTGCCTGCGCGGCTTGACCGTGGTGAACGAGCCGTTGATCTGGACCGGTTTGCCGTCCTCGCCGGTGGCCTGGCCGGACCAGGTGTAGGTCTTGCCGTAGCCGAGGTCTTCGGTGCTGCTCCAGCTCTTCTTGTCTGGAGTCTGTTGCCCCTGCACCTGTTTGCCGTCCGCGTTGGTGAGCGTGACGGCCCCGATGGTGCCGTTGGCGATCGTCACCTTCGCCGGTGCGCCCGGCGCCACGTCGCCCGCTCCGGAAGCCGGCGTGAGCGTCACGGCCGCCGGTTTCACAGGCGTGGCCGGCGCCTCGGTAGGCCCACCGCCCGCGGTCCCGCCCGCGTTCACGCTCGACCCGCCGCTGCTGCACGCCCCGAGCGTGAGCGCGGCGATCAAGCCCAGCACCGCGACGCCGGCCCGGCGGCGTGCGAAGTGTCGGATTGTCACACCGATCCCCAATCTCCCCTTGGTACCCCGAACACCCAGACGTCCCGACCTGCCGTCGCGTTCACCGGAAACGGGGTGACCAGCATCACACTGCACCGAGTGACCATTACGGAAGCGGTTCGAACGACCGCGCACTGTGCATCGCCGAAGTGCGCTGGGTGTACTGGATCAGAGTAGCTTCGGGGTCCGACAGCGCTGCGTAGGCAGCGATACGACGTTCCGGTGATGCGCGCACGTCGGAACCGATCCTTGCGATCAACGGGGTTCAGATTTGGTGAGATCCCGGTAGGCTGCTGACCAGGCCGTCGTTTTGCGTGTTCGTGGCTTCACACTCGCGGAACTTCTGACGCGAGCCGTG
The DNA here is from genome assembly GCF_053611505.1 of Amycolatopsis sp. NPDC054798. Lineage (NCBI taxonomy): Bacteria > Bacillati > Actinomycetota > Actinomycetes > Pseudonocardiales > Pseudonocardiaceae > Amycolatopsis > Amycolatopsis sp. NPDC054798. Next base: position 85,264 of record NZ_JBSHAM010000029.1, read on the forward strand.
GGGCCCGAAAAGCTCTTCGCTCGTCTCGTTGGAACCGCCCGGGACGGTCTGGGTGCCGCTTCGGTGGCATTCGAAGCGGATCTGTTACGAGGAGTACAGCGGTGGCGCAAGGCACTGTGAAGTGGTTCAACGCGGAGAAGGGCTTCGGCTTCATCGCGCAGGACGGCGGCGAAGGCGACGTTTTCGTGCACTACTCGGAGATCGAGGGACGCGGCTTCCGCACCCTCGAGGAGAACCAGCGAGTGGAGTTCGAGGTCGGCCAGGGCCAGAAGGGTCCGCAGGCCCAGAAGGTCCGCGCGATCTGAGTCAGGCCCGCGCGTTTTCTCAGGCCTGAATGAAGGGCCCCGACGGGATTTCCCGTCGGGGCCTTTTTTCATTGCGGGTTCCGTTGTCGGGAATGTTTGGGGCGGCGGTTACCGCGGTTGATCCGGTCTTGTATTGGGGCTGTGGTTCGGCGGCGGGTGGTCGGTGGGGGACGTGGCGGGCTTGGGTCTTGGGGTGAGTGGGATGCGCCACATCCCGCTCGGGTTCGGCCGGTGGGCGGGGTTTGCCGGTTGGTTCGGGCCGGGTTTTCGTGGGGGCGGGCACGGATGGGCGACCCCGGATCGGTTGTTTGCTCGACTGTGGGTGGGTGTGCGGGGCTGGCCTGATCGCGTGGTGCTGGCTGCTGGGCGGTGGGGTTTGGGTCGCCGGAGTCCGCGGCTGGGTTGAGTGCCGGGGGCGGTCGCGAGAGTTGGCGGCCGGAGCCAGCGGCGGTCTCGGCGGGGCAGGTTCCCGGTTGGCGACTGGAGCTGGCTGTTCGGAGCGGCTGCGGGAGTCAGCGCCGTTTCGGCGGGTGGAGTTGGCTGCTCGCGCGGCTGCCTAAGTCGGGGACCGGAGTTGGCTGCCTGGGGCGGCGGGTGGAGTTGGCCGTCCGGGTTGGCCGCGGGAGTTAGCGCCGTCTCGGCGGTAAGCGTTGGCTGCGCAGGGCGGCTGCCTAAGTCGGCGGCGGAATTGGCTGCTGGGAATCGGCCGCCAAGCTGGCGGCTGGAGTCCGCCGCCGGAGTAGCGCCTCGTCTCGGCCTCGGGAGTCGGCCACCCGGGCTTGGCGGCCGAGCTGGCTGCCGAGGTTGCACCGCGGGCATGTTCGTGTCCTGGCCGACCTGCCGCACACCCTGTCCGCGGGATGCCCCCGCTGCGCCGAGCTGTCCGTACGGGCATCTCCGCCCAGACCGCGCTGGGCCGCGTCGCTCGCCGTGGTCCTGGTTACCGAGCGCTCAACCGGATCGTCCAGTTCGCACCACAGCCAGTCGACGGCCGAATCCCGGAGCGTCCCGCCCACCGGGACCCCACCTCCTCCGCGACCCCGGAAAAGGGAAAACCCCCGGCCGTCGGGGGAAGCCGGGGGTTTTCGTTCAGGGGGCGGGTCAGCGTCCGACGAGGGGCTCTTCGAACGCGTCCGCCGGGAAGTGGAACTCGTCGGTCATCGCGTCGGAGTGGCGGCGCTCCTGGGCGGAGGCGGCCTGGCCCTCCCACGAGAGGCGCTCCAGGATCCATTCCTGCGCCAGAGCCTGCGGGGTCAGGTTCCGGGCGACGGCGATGTCCTTGAGTTGCTGGCTGGCGATGAGGTTCATGCGCAGCTGGTAGACCTGCGCGTCGCCGAAGCGGCTGCCGGTGCCGGTGCTCTCCGGGTCGGAGTCCGGGGCGAGCGCGGCGAGGTAGCTGGTGAGCTCCTTGTCCTCGACGACTTCGTCGCCGGCTGCTTTGGCGGCATTGCGATGCCGCCCGCTCGAGACGGCTTTGAGATTCGTGCGGCTGCTCAGGCGGCCGAGGGAGGGAAGAGGCACTCGGACACGATAACGGTTCGGTCTCGGCAAACAAACCACTGTGAGCCACGACACACGCATTTCTGTGCTCGGCAAGCCTAATTCGATCACCTGTTCAGCCCAGTCGGTAAACACATTTCGCGACTGTCTGTTGATCAGTGGCACGGAGAGTAGATCCGCAGGTCAGTGCCGGTGCGCAGAAATGGAGAGACCCCCGCGCCAGGGGGAGGAACGCGGGGGTCGGAGGGGATCTCCACAGGCGCTGACCGGGGGTGTGTCAGCAACACCGATTGTTGCACGAGTTCCGGGGATCGGCGAGGGGAAGCCGGGAGAAATCGTTCTGCGCGATCTTGGAATGCGTTACCAGGGAAGCTTCGGAGAGTGTTCGCAGGTTCACTCTCCGGGGGGCTGCCGGTGCTGCTCGCCGCTGGTTAGCCTCGCGGCCAGTTGTTGCGAACCGCGCGGAGGGGCCATGAGCGGATCGGTCGAAGTTCGTCAGTTCCTCCTTCGGTACGAAGGTGCCGACGGGGGAAGCACGTCACTGTCCGGCGGTGTGCCGGCGCAGCGCGGGTCGTCGGAAGGGCAACGGGTCTCCGACGACCAAGTCCGCCGAGCCCGCCTCGCCGTCGCGGCCGGGGCGCTCGACGTGCAGGACTGTGCGCAGTTGCTGGACATGCTCGGGCTGAGTCCGGGTGACGACGGCCAGGCGCCGGTGCAGCGCTGACCCGGGCCGCGGGTGCCGGGCTGGATGCCGGGTGCTGGCGGCGCGGGAGGCATGAGCTGACGCTGGCTCGGCCAGGTCGTGCGGGCTTGGCTTGGGCTGGTGGGCGCGCGTATGTGGTTGGCCTGGGGTTGCGAGGTCGGCTCGGGTGCGGGCCGGTTGGGTCCTGGCACCTGCCGCTTCCAGTGGGGGAATTGCCGTGAACTCGTGTCTCGATGGCTGGGAAGCACGGTCAGGCGGCGTCGGATTCCCGGCGCGCGGGACCGTCTCCGGCGTAGAGTGGCGTGGCACACACTGATCGTCTCGACCGGCTTCGGGCGGGGCGATCGGGCTCGGCCGACGGGGTCGGGTGGTCGGGGTGGACGTTGTCGCAGGTCGGAGGCTCGCCGATCGCTTAAGGAACCCCCGGTGCACGGCCCCCGGAACGTGCCCTATGCTTGTAATCGCTCCCAGGGGAACACCTGAGAGCGCGGTCGGTCGGTCCACCGAAACCGATCGGGCTCCCATCGTTCAGTGGCCTAGGACTCCGCCCTTTCAAGGCGGCAACGCGGGTTCGAATCCCGTTGGGAGTACGCAGTACCAGTAAGGCCCTGTGGCGCAGTTGGTTAGCGCGTCGCCCTGTCACGGCGAAGGTCGCGGGTTCGAGTCCCGTCAGGGTCGCAAGATCGTTCGGCTCCTAGCCGGCGTTCCCGGCCAGGTAGCTCAGTTGGTACGAGCGTCCGCCTGAAAAGCGGAAGGTCGCCGGTTCGACCCCGGCCCTGGCCACAGCCAAGCTCGATGAAGCAGCCCCCATCCCAGGCGGATGGGGGCTTTTTCGTTGCCTGGGCTGTGGGGCTGAGCCTAGGTCGCTTGCGCGGGCGAGGCGGGCTTGCGGGCAGCTCTCCGCGAAGCTGAGAGCTGGGTCCAGCGGTCACGGCAGCGCCGTCGATGGACGGGTGGGCGCTGCGTGGGAGTGCGGGTTGGTTCGGGGTCGCAGCGCGCCGGATCTGGCGGAGGGTCACCGCGGAGCAGCGGGTCTGCCATTCGGAAGCAGTCTTGTCAAAGCTCAAGATCATTACTTAGCCTCAATAACATCTCAGAGGTCTGGACCACTGGAGGTCGAGAATGCCGGGAGATGTGGGGCGTCGCAGTTTTCTTGCCGGGTCGGCGGCGGTGGGGGTGGGGGCGATGACTCAGTCCGGGGCGGAGGCCGCGGCCGTCCAGGCACAGCCGGGGGTGGCGGTCTACGCGAACAACGTCGGTTACGCGCCCGATGCGCCCAAGCGGGCGGTGCTCGCGGCTGGATCGCCGCGAGCTATTCCCAGGTTCACCGTCGCGGACGTCGCCACCGGGAAGGTCGTCTTCACCGGGAACCCTCGGCCCGCTGCTCAGGTTCCGGGGTGGGACGACCGGCATTACTGGACCACGGACTTCTCTGCGCTGAAGACCGAAGGCGAGTACGTCCTGCTCGCCGCGGACGGGCGGTCTCAGCCGTTTCGCATCGATCAGCTGGTGCTTGAGCGCTACACAATCTCCCACGTCGTGCACTACTTCAAGGGCACCCGCAGCTCGGACCGGTTCGACCGCAAGGACCGGGAAGCGCCGATCGGCCCCAAGGGCACGCGGGTCATGGACGCGCACGGCGGCTGGTACGACGCGACTGGCGACTTCGGCAAGCACTTCACGCAGCTGTCGGACCGCAGCTACTTCAACACTCTCCAGATCCCGCTCACCGCGTGGGTGCTGGCGAAGGCGTACCAGCGGCTCACCGCGCGGGGTGACACCAACTTCACCCAATTGCGGACCTGGCTGGCCGACGAAGCGCTGTTCGGCGCCGACTACTTACGCCGGGTGAAGCTGGAGGACGGCACGTTCGTCACTTCGGTTATTCAGCCTGGCCCGCCGAAGGATCCGAAGCTGCGGTACGTCCTGGCGAACAGCGACGGCGAGCCGGTCCAGGTGAACTACCGCGAAGGCGGCGGGGTCGCGATCGCGGCGCTGGCCGCCGCGACCACGCTGGACGCGTCGGGCGACTACTCGCACGAGGAGTATCTGGCGACAGCGGAAGCCGCGTTCGACTTTCTTGAGCGGCACAACGTCGAGATGACCAATGACGGCAAGGAAAACATCCAGGACGACTACGGTGCGTTGCTGGCGGCGGTCGAGTTGTACCAGGTGACCAAGAAGCCGGTCTACCGCGAGGCGGCGGATCGCCGGGCGCACAACCTGTTGCAGCGCTTGGTTTCCTGGAAGTCCTACCGGGATTACTGGCGAGCGGACGACGGCGACCGGCCGTACTTCCATCCCTCGGATGCCGGGCTGCCGGTGATCAGCCTGCTCGCGTACGCCGAGATCGCTGACGCACCAACGGTTTCCGCCGTGCTGAAGGTGGTGCGGCGATCGCTGGAGTTCGAGCTTACGGTGACTGCCGAGGTGCCTAACCCGTTTGGGTATGCGCGGAATCTTGTGCAAGATGGGGAGGGTAAGAGGTACAGCTCATTTTTCTTCCCGCACAACGTCACGCCGCGAGTGAAAGATCAGTGGTGGCAGGGTGAGAACGCGCGGATCGCGTCGCTGGCGACCGCGGCTCGGCTTGCCGCGCAACGGTTTCCCGGCGAGTTCAGCGCGCGGCTGCGGTCGTACGCGGCTGATCAGCTGAACTGGATCTGCGGCAGCAACCCGTACGGCGTGTGCATGCTCGACGGCAGCGGGCAAGCCAACCCGCAGTACAGCTGGCTCGGGTCGTGGCAGTTCCTGCCGACGGCGGGCGGGATTGTCAACGGCATCACTGGCTTGAACGAGGACGGCAGCGGGATCGCGTGGGATCGCGGTTACGTGGTCACCGGAAAGGACGACGATTGGCGGTGGGATGAACAGTGGTTGCCGCACTCCACTTGGTACCTGTACGCGGTCGCGGTGGGGGACTGACCCTAGTCGCGGTCGCGGGGCGGCGGGTGCTCGGCAGTTGCTGACGGTGATAGTTGCTGTCTTGGTGGGGCAGCGGTTAGTGCGGTGGTGGTGACTGCTTTGGCGACGTCTTGTGAAGGGGGTCTCGCGGGAAGTCTGGCGAGGACGCCCTCGCGGGTGTGAGGTCGGCGGGTCGTGGAGCTTGGCTGTGCCCGGTACGAGCTGTGCTGGGGTTTGGCGTGGGTGCTCGTGGACCGTGGATCGGTGTTAGTTCAGCGGGCCGCGGAAGTGATCGGCATCGTCTTCTTGCGCTGAGCCTGTTGCGGACGCTAGATCGCTGGACTGTGGAGCTTGGCCGTGCCCGACGCGAGCTGAATCGTGCCGGACACACCCTGTGCACCCGCGGCCCGCGAGATCAGCGGCCCGCGAAACTCAGCTGTGCTCGGCGCGAGTTGCGTCGAGGTGGGTACGGCGGTGGGTGCTCGCGGTTGGCAGGTCGGCGGGCTTTGAAGCTGGCGCGTTCTGCGTCGCGCGGCGCACCCTGGCCATTTGCGGCGCGAGATCAGCGGCCCGCGTAGCTCGGCTGTGCTCGGCGCGAGTTGCGTCGAGCTGGGTACGGCGGTGGGTGCTCGCGGTTGCCTGATCGGCGGGCTTTGAAGCTGGCGCGTTCTGCGTCGCGCGGCGCACCCTGGCCATTTGCGGCACGAGATCAGCGGCCCGCGAAACTCGGCTGTGCCCGGCGCGAGTTGCGTCGAGCCGGGCACAGCAGTGGATGCTCGCGGTTTCCAGATCAACGGGCCGCGAAACTCCCGCGAACTGCATCGCGTCGGATACGCCCAGCACCGCAGGTCGCCAGATCAACGGGTCGCGAGCCGTGCCCGGCACGAACTGAATCGTGCCGGGCACGCCAGCCGCTAGATCAACGGCCCACGAAACGGAGCCGTCCCCGGCACAAGCTGCACCGTCCCGAGCCCGCCGTGAGCGCTCGCGTACTCCAGCTCCCGCGACAGATCACCAACACCGTTCGTGCCTGGCTGTGGCAGCAGATTCAGCGTGCTCAGCACCCCGAGCGCATTACCGTCGCGGTCGAGGAACCCGCTGCCGGAATCACCGGGGATCCCGGGTGTCACGGTGAGTACCGTGTGGCTCCAGCCGTCGCCGGTGTCGCCCAGGCTGGTGCCCTGTTTGGGGGACAGCTGGGTGATTCCGCCGCGCAGTTCGGAGTTTCCGTAGCTGAGCACGGTGCCGAGTTGCTTGGTGCCGGTGGTGTTCACGCCGGTCGGCCCGCCCCAGAACGGCAGGCTCGGGTTGACCTTCGCTACGTCCGCCGGGTCGATCTTCACGAGCGCGAGATCGTTGTACTGGCAGGTGTTCGCGTCCGTCTCGTGGCGGGACTGCATGGTCAGCCACGAGTTGTAGACGAGCGTCCCTGGCTTGCTCGCCCCGGTGATCGAGACCGGGGTGCCGATCGGGAGCGAACCGGCGGAGCAGCCGTTCGTTTCGGTCGAGCCGCCGGTGCCCGAGCAGTGCGCGGCCTGTCCGAGGAACACGTCGGTTCCGTTGCTGTACACGAAGTTCGAGGTGCACTGCGCCCCATTGGTGTGCGTCTGCACCCCGGGGTGCACGGCGGCGGTGTCCGCCGGGGCCCAGGTCGGGGCCGCTGCCCACGCGGTCGCGGGCAGCAAAGCGGCGGCGGTGGCCAGTGCCGTCACCGCACTGGCCCGGGCCAGTGGTCGAGGGGTCTTCATCGGGCTCCCTTCGAGAAGGCCAGCACTCACTCGGACGTGTGCTACTGACTGGTAGGCATCGGGGGTACATAACACCAGAGAGTGGTGCCAGTCACAACCGTTGTGACCGTGGGTGACCACTGGGAAAACTTGACCTAGAGCTAAGTAGAGGTTGCAGACTGACTGCATGACTGGGGAATGGAACATTGAAGCCGCAGATGTCGACGCCTACCTCGCTCGCGTGGGGCAGCGGCGGGAGAAGCCGTCCGTAGCGGCGCTGGGACGGTTGGCGCAGGCGCACGTCGAGGCGATCCCGTTCGAGAACGTCGACGTGGTGATCGGCCGGCATCGCGGGATCGAGCTGGACATCGTCAGCGAGAAGCTCGTCGGGCGGCGGCGAGGCGGGTACTGCTACGAGCAGGCCGGATTGTTCGCGGCCGTCGCCGAGCAGCTGGGTTACGAGGTGCAGCGCACGGTCGCGCGGGTGCAGCCGCAGCGAAGCGGGCCGTATACGCACATGACTCTGCTGATTACCGTTGAGGGGCAACAGTTTCTGGTGGATATCGGGTTCGGGGCCGGGATCCTGGTGCCGATGCCGTTGATCGACGGGGCCGAGGTGGACCAGGCGGGATGGCCGCACCGGATGATCTTGCGCGATGGCTGGTGGGTGCTGCAGAAGCAGGACGGCGACAGCTGGGAAGACCTGCACGAGGTGCTCCCGCAGGTGCGCAGCCGGCCGCTCGACTACCAGGTGTTCCACCACTACACGTCCACGCACCCGAAGTCTCCGTTCACCGGGCAGGTCGTGGTGATGCGGCTTGAGCCCGGGCGGTTCCGCCGGCTGCTCGGCCGCGAATACCAGGAGGGACACCCGGACGGAACGGTTGAGAAGCGCACGATCGAGCCGGTCGACCTCGGCAAGACGCTGGAGGATCTCGACGTTTTTCTTACTGAGGACGAACTGGCGGCGCTGCTCGAGACTTACTGAAACAACTCCGCTGCGGCTAGCGGCCGGCCGAGGTGGTAGCCCTGGGCCTGGTCGCAGCCGAGTTCCCGCAGCAGCGCCAGCTCTTCCGCGGTTTCGACGCCTTCCGCGACCACCGTCAGATCCACCGCGTGCGCCATCGCGATGATGCTCGCGACGATCGCGGCGGCGTCGCGGGAGTCGGCGATTCCGGTGATGAAAGAACGGTCGATCTTGAGGGTGTCCAGCGTCAGGCGGCGCAGCTGAGCGAGCGAAGAGTAACCGGTGCCGAAGTCGTCGATGGCCAGCAAAACACCGAGAGAACGCAAGGCGGACAACACTTCCGCGGCCGCCGACGTATCGCGCATCAGTGCGCTCTCGGTGACTTCCAGCGTCAACGAGCCGGGCGGCAGCCCGGTGGTGGCCAGTGCGTCGCGGACCGCCGGAACCAGGTGCGGGTCGTCCAGCTGCCGCACGGAAAGGTTGACTTTCAGGCTGAGGTCGAGGCCCCGGCCGGTGCGCAGGGCGGCCAGTTCCCGCGTGGTGTCGCGCAGGACGTACTTGCCCAGCACGTTGATCAGTTCGCTTTCCTCTGCCAGCGGGATGAATTCCGCTGGCGAGATCGCGCCGTGTTTCGGGTGGGTCCAGCGCAGCAACGCCTCGACGCCGACCATTTCGCCGGTGCGCAGGTCGACCACCGGCTGGTAGGCGGGCCACAGCTGTCCACTGTGGACAGCGTCGCGGAGGTCCTGTTCCATCCGCAGCCGGCGCTGCATGCGCTCGCGTAGTGCGACGTCGAAGAACTCGAACCGGCCTCGGCCGCGGGATTTCGCTTGGTACATCGCGACATCCGCGTCGCGCAGCAAATCCTCCGCGCTGCGGCGGTCGTCCGGTTCGACGAGCACGATGCCCATGCTCGCGTCGAGGTGCAGTTGCCTGCCGTGCACCGAAACCGGCTCCGCCAGCACGGACCGCAGATGTGCGGCGAACACGCCGACCTGCGCCTGACCGGTCGTCGCGGACGTGACGACCACGAACTCGTCGCCGCCCAGCCTGCCCACGACGTCGTCGGGGCCGGTGGCCCGGCGCAGGCGTTCGCCGGCGATGCGCAGCACCTGGTCGCCGACCGGATGGCCGAGGGAATCGTTGATCAGCTTGAACTTGTCGAGGTCGAGGAACAGCACGGCGGCGGCCTCGGCGCCGTCGCGGCGGTCGAGCCGGTCCAGCACCAGGGTGCGGTTGGCGAGCCGGGTCAGCGGGTCGTGCGTCGCTTCGTGGGCCAGGCGGGCGCTGATCGCGCGCCGTTCGGTGATGTCGGTGAAGGACGTGACCACCGAGACGCCGTTCGGGTCGTCTGAATCGAGCAACCGGGAGGTCAGCGACACCCACACGTCGCGGCCGTCGGGGCGGCGCAGGCGCACGACCAGTCCGTTGTGCGTGATCCCGGTGCGACGCGTGTGCATGGACGGCAGTTCGTCGTCCGGGATCCGGTTGCCGTCCTCGTCGAACAGCACGAGCGTCGTGCACGGCACGCCGAGCAGCTCCGCCTCCGGGATGCCGAGAATGCGGCAGGCGGACGGGTTCGCCGACTGGATCAGCCCGGTCGGGCCGATCACCAGTACGCCCTCGTCGAGCGCGGCGACAACCGTCGAGTAATGCTGTTCGACGCGGCGGCGGGCGGTTTCGTCGGTGCAGACCAGGAGGAAGCCGTCCACGGTCTCGGTCGCGGACACCCGGACCTGCCGTGGTGAGCCGTCCCGGCCGCGGTGGGTTTGCTGGGCGATGCCGTCGCGGATGGCTGCCGGGTCCGGGTCGATGCCGAGGACCTCGTGCACCCGCCTGCCGATCGCCTCCGCGGCGGGCCAGCCGTAGACGGTTTCGGCGGCCGGGTTCCAGCCGGTGACGATGCCGTCGGCGGTGATCGTGACGATGGCGTCGCTGACGTGCGTGACCAGCGCTTCTTGCGCGCGGACGGCGGCCGCGGCGGCGTGCTTGACGGTGCTGTCGCGGATCACCACCTGGAACGACGGCGGGTTCGAGTCGCTGGTGCGCACCGACACGGTTTCCGCCACGAATGTGCTCCCGTCCAAGCGTTTCAGCACCGCTTCGCTCGGTTCCGTACTGGGGTTTTCCAGCAGCTGCGCGGATTCCGCCGCTACGAAGTCCGCGAAATCGCGGCTGACGACCTCGTGCGCGGCCTGTGCCGCGAAGAGGTCGAGCGCGGCTTGATTGGCATAGGTGACGACGCCGCCCGAGTGCACGCAGATCGCGTCCGGGCTCTGCTCCATCAGCAGCTGGTAGTGGTCGGACAGCTCCGCGAGGTCGGACTTCTCCGGCGCGGTTTCCGCCACCGCCGACGCGACGCCGAGCAGGCCGGTCGTGTGGTCGCGCTCGCCGACGGTCCGCGCACGCAGCCGGATGCGGCGCGGGGTGCCGTCGGCGGTGTCGTGGCGCTGTTCGAGTTCGAAATCGCGGCCGGGCGGGGTGCGGCAGAGGTTCGCGGTGAGCGGCCGCAGCAGCTCGGTGAGCCGGTCGCACAGCTCTTTGCCGGTCGCGCCGGGGAGCCCGAGGACGGCGTCGAGGCCGGGCAGCCAGGTGAGGGTCACCGGTTCGGAGGCATGCAGGGAGAACAGGACCCCCGCGCCGGCATCCGGCCGCAGGCCCGCGAGCTGGGCGCGCCGGGTGATTCCACCCGGTTCACCGGCCAGGGCGTCAGCCTCCATGGTGCTTCCGATCCCCCTTGTCGGCGTATGGCCCGTCGATTACACCACCGAGTGAAGCCTGTGTATATCCGCACAGAGAGCTGCTTGTGTCACTCGTCCGGCCCAAGAGGGCGGGTGCTATCGGGCGATGCGGGGCACGCTGCGCAGTCGCGGACCCCATACGAGCAGGCCGAAGTGGGCCGCACAGGCATGTCCGAGGACGGTCACGACGGAGGCGAGACTGGCCGGATCGTCGGTCACATAGACGCCGATAACGAATAGCTCAAGGGCCGCGATCCCGGCGATCCTGGCCCGCCCGCGCAGCAGCGCGACGAGCACGCCGGCGGTGGTGAGGAAGCCGTAGCTGACTCCGATGTCGAGCCAGCGGCCTGCGGAGCGCGGCAGGACGTCGGTGTGGATCAGGGCCATCACCGGCAGTTCGGTGGCGATCGTGGCGAGCACGTGCCCACTGAAGAAGACCAGAGCCGTCCGGAGCCCGCCGAACCGCCGCTCGAACGGGGCGACCGCGATCGCGAAGATCACCGCGTACGGCAGCCAGCCGCCGTCGGCGATCCAGAACGCGCTGGTCAAAAGCGCGGTGAGGGGGTGGCGCGCCATGTTGTGCGCGTCGGTGCTGGAGACGGCGAGGAGTTTGTCGACGAGTTTCGGTTCGGCGAACCGGATGAGCAGCGAGGTGCTGAGGAGGAGGACTAGATAGCCGAAGGTAAACGGCGTGGCCCGCGGGCTGGGAATGAGACTGAGCCAGGCTCGCTTCGGCCGCCAGGCAGCGGGGAGAGCGGCCAGGAACGCGAGCCGGGGAGCGGGCTGGACCAGGTCGAGCGGGTCGTTTTCGGTCAGGACAGCGGTCGCCTGCGGGGATCCGGCGAGGGCGGGCAGATGGGGTACGCCTGCCTGAGCCGTGGGTCGTTCCCGGACGGTCCCTGCCATCGGGACGGGGTCGACCGGGGCTTGGTGCCCGCGCAGCCACGTCAAGGGTCGCCACTTCCGGGGAGTTTCCGTGGTGGCGGCGCTGCGCGCTGGGCGGGGGGCCGGGTCCGGCTCGCGCAGCGACATGCGTCCAGAGTGGCTGGGCATGCTGGGATTTTGGCCAAGAGCAGCTGTGAATGCGCTGTGATTCACACCCGCTAGAGTGAGCACTCTGGGTAGAAGGTTTCGCTCTTTGTCACCCGTTCGGTGGCCGCATCCGGTAGGAATAGGCCACTCCTGGTGAAAGGTCTCCCTGGTGAACGACGAGGTTTCGGTCGCCGAGCTGTTGGTGCGCGAAGGACACGAACGACGGATCCCGCCGCCGTCGCGGTCTCGGTGGCGGATGGTTTCGGTGATGCTCGCGGTGATCGTCGGCTGTGGGGCGGCGGCCATGCTCGTGTCGTACGGGACCACGGCGAACGACGGGGCCGCTCGGATCACTGAGATGCGGGTGATCGAGATGCCGGACCGGACTGGTGGGGCTGGTGGCGTTGATGAGACCAATCCGCCTACGCCTACTGGCGAGGTGACTGAGGTGGGTACTGGTGGTGCGGGGGATGCGCCTTCGACCAAGGCGAATGTGAATCCGTTCGGCGAGCAGAGCACCACGGAACACCCGGCTGATTCCGCTCCGGCGCATCCGTCGTCGAGCGAACGGCCGGAGACCACCGGTACGACCGGGCCGACGCAGTCGTCGTCGAGCACGGCGGGTCCGTCGAGTTCGAGTCCGCCGCCGTCGTCGAGCAGGCATGAGCCGCCTTGTGTTCTGAACATCATTTGTCTTTGAGGGGGCGGGCTCGTCGCCTGGCGGCGACATTGCGCCCCGGGGGCGGTGGGCACCCCGAAGCCGATTGTGATGACGGTTCGAGGGGTCTTGTCAAGGCGGGAAAGATGCCTTGACAAGACCCCTCGAACCGCATTTGGGCTTAGTATGGGGGTGCAGGGCGGGGGCTGGCTGCCGGGGGTGCGTGGGGTG